>NZ_VFTI01000030.1:0-76371 GCF_006439515.1 Mesorhizobium sp. B3-2-1
CATCCTACGACCCCAACAAACACCCCGCCGCTAGCTTCTTGCTCACAACAGGTTGACACAGGAAGTCTCATGTGGCCGCCTCCGCCATTTGCGGCTGCCAGCCGACGATGGCGTGCAACCTGAGATCGTCAGCGTCACCCCTTTCGGCGGGACGCGCCAGCCAGGCCGTTCGGCCAAGCTGGACAGTCCCGACCCGTGGCGGCGGCACGGCTTTGAGCGCCAGCACGATGCGCAAATCGACGTCGAGCGTCTCGCCGATCATGTCGCGTACCGCCTTCTTGAACAGGCCAAGACGCCGTTCGCCAGGCAGGAACGACCTGAAGTCGTCGAGGCTCAGCGGACCGACGCGCAGTTCGATCCTGCTTTGGCGGCTGAAGACCCGCGGCCCGATCGTCGCGCCGCGTCCGAGCCCGGCATGGGCCTTGCCGAGACGCGTCTGCAGTGCCGTCGGTATGGTGGTCCAAGCGGCAACGAATTCCTTGACCTGCACCGGCACCTTGAAGGCGGTGGCGAGAAACAGCGTCAGCCGCTCCACGCCGTCGACCTGGCTGGCGAGCGATCCAGCCTGTCGCAGTCGCACGGTGTCGAGTTCGGGATCCTGGGTGCCGGGGAGGCCGATCCCCGACATTGCCTCCAGCATGGCGCGAACACGCCCGCCGACGGACCGCTCGACCTGCACCGCCGGATGCGCGTCAGCCCAGGCGCGATAGTAAAGGGCTATCATGCGGTGCTGCAGGATGTTGACGAAATCGACGAAGGTCGTGTCGCTGGTCTGCTCGGCATCGGCCCCGGTGAACCAACGTTGGGACAGCCGGTCGAGCACCCAGCGTGTCAGATGCAATGGCATCGGTCCTTCCGGTCCAAGCAGCCCGAGATTGGCGACGGTCACACGGGCGGGGGCCTTCTCCCCGGCGTCCTGGAGCTTGACGACGTCGCGGGCCGAGAAGCTCAGGCGCACATGCTGGCCAAGTCTCGCCGGCTCGCGGTCGGCCGTTCCGGAATGGCCGAACAATCCACGGCGCTGCTCCAGGCGCCGTAGCAGTTCGAAAAAGTCGAAGCTCTCCAGCAACGGTTCGGCCGCGACTGTTGCGGGCTCCGCTAGATCAGGTAGCGATTGCCGGGCGTCATCGGCCATGGCACGTCCTCCTGCTTCTGCAGCAACCGGGTACGGGTCCGCACAAATCCGTTTATCCCTGCATGGCGGGCGAAGAGCCGCGAAAGCAGGGCCGAAAGCAGCAGCGAACTTTGACCCGCCAGCACGGACTGGTCGACATGCAGTGTCACTTCGGTGCCGCGTCCGAAACACATTGGCCCGTCGATCTGGAGGCGCTCGATCACTGGGCGTGAATCGATGCGCACGATCGAATGCACGTTGCGGGCAAGGCTGGGATCGCCGCGATCGGCATAGAGGTCAAGCAAGGCATGCAGCGGGTCCACGCCACGGCCTTCCTGGGCAAGGCTGAGGAAGTTGAGAGAGAGCTGCGCCACCAGTCGCCAGGCGAGATTGTCGGCGCGGGATTCGCCTGCCGCGCTGGCCGGGAGAGACGCTGGGATGGCCGCCTGCGGCGCCCGCAGCGCTCCAAGCAAGCGCACCGCTTCGACCGGATCGGCCGTCTCCAGCGTAAGCGTCGGCGTGTCGTCCAGGATAGGCAGGTCGCGGTTGGTGCACAGCGCCGTGATGTCGAGACGCTTCAGCGGCCGGTTTGGCACGCTTCCTGCCGGCCGCGAGACGGCGATAAAGACGTCGTCGCCGGTGTAGGAGGTGCGGGTCAGACCCTCGCGTCGCTCGTCTTCGGTGGCTCGGCGCGGGCGTCGCTCGGTCGAATAGACCCAACCGCTGCCGCGGTTCTGTCCCAGGCTGAACAATTCGGGAATTGTCGCCTCGCCGCTCTCCGCATCGGCGTCCTCGACCCGGGTGACCCGGAAGATCTCGAAATCCCGCGCCCGGGTGCGGTCGGCGTGCAGCACCTGACGCGTTTTGCGCTGATCGATCTCGATGACGTTGCATTCGCGTTCGAACAGATTGATGACCGGCGTCACGAACAGCTCGAAATCGGCAACCGTCACATCGGCGAGCTCGGGTACCGGACGCCGGAACAGGAAGATGATCTCGATCCCCGCATCGCACTTGCGGACCACCGGCTGGAGGCCTGCGACCCGTACATAATGGAAGCGCTCCGGGATCATGAAATATTCGCGCAGCAGCCGGTATCCCTCGAAGGTCGGACGGGTGCGCGGCATCAGCGCTTCGTCGTCGCGGATGCCGATCATTTCAGGCCCGGGCAGCGCTGTTAGCGGATTGGTCTTGCCTTCGGCCCTCGCGCCGAGAGCCGAGCAGGCGCCGAAGATTGCATCGAAAAGCAAGGGTGCCCTGGCACGCCCGGCGAAATAGAGGTCGAGACGGTCGAGCGACAGTTCGCTGAGCTCGCCTTTTCCCGTTCGGGCAAGGGTGACGCGAAACGCCGCCTCGCCGCGCGCGTCGCCGATCGGCGCGATTCCGGCGGCGGCGAGCGCGCTGCGATCCTGGAAATAGCTGACCGAGGCGATCGCGATCGGCCACAGCGTGACCTCCTGCGCGGTGGTGAAGGTCGAACGCGTCGAAAGTCCTGGATTGAGGCCGGAGACCAGTCGTGTGCCGCGCGCGACGGCGTGGCCGGCAATCATCGACTGCACCTGCTGGCCGGGTTTCAGCACAGCCATCGCCGTCGCCGGCGCCGGCGCCACCAGATCCGGGTAAAGCACATCGAGCACGGCGCGCGAGAAGCGCGAGCGCTCTGCGTCGACCTTGAGACGGGTACGCGCGGCCAGGAAGGCCACGCCGTCGAGCAGCCGTTCCACATAAGGGTCGGGACATGGGACCGTGTCGAGGGAAAGATTACGGGCAACCGCAGGATGCATGTCGGCGAATTCCGCGGCCAACGCCCGGATATGGGTCAGTTCTTCTTCGTAATACTCCACGAAGACCCGATCCATCTCAGGTCTCCCGGAATTCAGTTCGTGCCAGGCCGTTGTCGAGATTGATCGTGGTGCGCAGCCGCATACGCTCCGGTGTAGGGGCCATGGTCAGCACCGCGTCGATCTCGATCTTGAGGCCGACGCTTTTGTCGCCGAGCGTGACGTTGACGGTCGTGGCGCTCTCTTTCAGGCGTGGCTCGAAGGTGGCAAGCACCGCGCGGATTTCGCGCGCCAGCGCATCGCGGTCGAAATCCCGCGAAGAGCGGCCGGAAAAGGACGGCACACCATAATTGACCACGCTGCGGCGCACCTCCGGAAAGTCGGCGAGCGACGGCAGTTCGTCCAGGGGCTGTTCGTGTTCGCTATCGGAAAGCATCGGTTCGGATTCGAAGCGCTCGGTGTTGAACAGAGCCTCGATGTCGCGCCGCACGGCTTCTCTCAACACGCGTGCCGAAACCACCACGCCGCGGCTCTCGATCTCGGCGCGATGCTCGGTCTGGAAGACCAGCCGGTGTAGGCGCCGTTTCTGCTCGGGCGTGAGTTCGGCGTCGGCATCGATGGCGCGCGCGCTGCCGTTAAGAAGAGCCTCGACGCGCTCGGCGCCGAGTTCTTCATCCAGCAGACGGCGCAGCCCGTCGATCTCCGATGCCAGCCCCGGCAAGTCGTTGACGAGGCGGTCCCAGAGCGAGGGCTGGACCGCCTCGCGCTTTGCCCGCGAACTGCCGGCAAGCTGCGGCTTCGCGCCATGCCGCTTGGCCTCACTTGCCGACATAGACGTCCATTTCGATCTCGTCGTCCTTGTCGTAGACGAACTTGATCTTCTTGTAGGCGAAGCTGACTTCTTCCTCGATAAGATCGGCCTCGTCGGCGGCCTGCCGCATATCGTACTCCATGACCGAGGCGTCGGTAAGCGTCACAACCAGATAGTCGCTGGTCTCCCCGTCAATGGTGCGGCGTGCCGAGAACACCACCTCGTCGAGCGCCTTGTTCTCGAACAGCGCCTTTTTCAGATATGGCGACGACTTGTCGTAGTGCTTGATGAATTTGATCATTCCCATCGACACACGGCCGCGTCGCGAAAGCGAATTCGGGTCGTAGGGCGCTATCATCTTGTAATCGACGCCATGCACTTCGATCTCGTCTTCATGGCCGTCGCGCTTGCTCGGGCCCTTGATGTCCGGAACTTTCAAAAATCCATCGATCTTCATTGAAGGAGCCTCGCTTCTCTCTGTGGTAGGCATTGTCTTTCTCCACCGCTTTCAAACGAAACAGGATGACTTCGCTGCGACTTCAGCCCTTCACTGACGGCAGTTCCGATACCAGCCGGAGGGAGGCGTTGATGCCTTCCAACTGGTAGTGCGGACGCAGATAGAAACGGGCATTGTAGTAACCGGGCCGGCCTTCGACGCTGTCGACCTGAACCTCGGCCGCGGCAAGCGGACGCTTTGCCCGCGCCTTGTCGTCCGCGAAGGCTGGATTGGCCAGCACGTACCGGTTGATCCATTCGGTCAACCAGATCTCCATATCGGTGCGTTCCTTGAACGATCCGATCTTGTCGCGAGCGATCGCCTTAAGGTAATGCGCGAAACGCGACACCGGGAAGAGGTAGGGCAGGTTGGCGCTCAGCCGTTCGTTTGACTGGGCGTCGGGGTCGACGAGGCGCCCGGCGCGCGTCTCGTCATCCTGGAGCGAGTGCGCGCCGATGAAGGCTGCGAGATCGGTGTTCTTGCGGTGCAAGATCGGCATCAGGCCGAGCTTCGCCAGTTCCGCCTCGCGCCGGTCGTCGATGGCGACCTCGGTCGGGCATTTCATTGCGATCGAACCGTCGTCCGTCGGGAAAGCGTGCACCGGCAGGTTGAGCACCGTGCCGCCATTCTCGACGCCGCGGATCTGCGTTCCCCAGCCATAGAGCTTATGGCTGCGGTTGATGTTGACGCCCATCGGGAAGGCGGCGTTCATCCAGACATATTTGTTGTGGTCGCCGCCCACCTCTTCCTCGAAGGTGAAGCCCTTCACCGGAACGGTTTCCGAGCCGTAGGGCAGGCGTGCCAGCACGCGTGGCATGGTGAGCCCGATATAGCGGGCATCCTCGCTCTCCCGCAGCGACTGCCAGGAGGCATAGGCCGGGTTGTTCACGATCATCTGCAGGTCTTGCGGGTTCGGCAGTTCCTGCCAGCTGTCCATGCGGAACAGCCGCGGCGAGGCGGCCGCGATGAATGGCGTGTGCGCCGAGGCACAGACACCCGAGATGTTGCGCAGCAGGCCGACGTCGCGCGGATGGTTGGAGAACTCGTAGGCGCCGATGATGCAGCCGATCGGCTCGCCGCCCAGCATCGAATACTCGTCCGTGTAGACTTTCTTGAAGATCGGGCTCTGGTCCCACATCTGGCCTTCGTAGTCTTCCAGCGTGTCGGCCAACTGCTCCTTGGAGATATTCATCACCCGGATCTTCAGCTTGGTGTCCGTCTCTGTGTTGTTGATGAGGTACCAAAGGCCTCGCCAGGTGCCTTCCATCTCCCGCACTTCCGGGGCATGCAGGATCTCGTTGACCTGCGTCGTCAGCATCTTGTCGATGCCCGCGATCAGCGACTTGATCGACTTGATCGCGTTGGACGAGATGGTCGTCGTTTCGGAACGGGACTGAGCGGCCAGCGCCAGGTTGCGCACCAACTGCTGCAGTTTCTCGCTGTCGTCCTTCTTGACCTTGAAATCCTTTTCAAGAAGGCCGCTGAATTCGCCAAGATCGATGGCTTCGGCCTCGGCGGTAGCGGCTGCGGTCTTTTGCTGTTCGGCCATGACTTACTCCTCGCCCTTGCCGTCGGAAATCGCCTGGCTGGCGATCTTGCTAAGCAGCGGCTCGTTGTTCAGAAGCTGCGCGATGCGCTTTTCGGCGTCGACCCGGCCATCCATGAAGCCCAGCAGTTCCTCGAGTTGGCGCCGCATCTTGAGGATCTCGGCCAGTTGCGGCACCTGCTCGGCGACCTTGTCCGGCGCGAAGTCACCCATCTTCGCGAAGGTGAGATCGATCGCCAGTTCTTCGTCTCGCTCTTGGCCTTCGGCTTGGGGCAACGTGTTCTTCACGCGCGCCTTCACGCGTGGTCCCATCGCTTCCATGAATTTGGGGAAGCGATTGGCGTCGGTTTCGACGAAATTGCGGTCCAGAACCGACTTCGACGCTTCCTTGGTCTGCGAGGCGCCGGAAAGGTCGGCCATGACAGCCATGACGAACGGCAATTCGATCGTCGTGGGGCTGCCGTAGGTTTCGACGTCGTAGGCGATCTGCACGCGCGGGGCGCGGTTTCTTTCGATGACCTTGGCTTTGCTCTCTGCTGGCATGCTTGTTACCTTTCATCCTTCTGGGCCGGCTTCTTGGGGTCGGGGACACCGGCAAGCAGCCGGAACTCCTTCAGCCCCGACGGGGCGAGATCTTCCATCAGTTCCACGAAATCCATGTGCACCATCCTGCGCACGCGCCGGGCGAGATGCGGGATAGGGCTGGACGGTTCGGTGCGGTCGTAGAAGGCAACCACGAGATCGAGGCATTTGACGACCTCGTCGCGCGAGTTGATCCGGTCAGGCAGGCCAGCGCTGGTTTCCACAGGGCTTGCCACACTTGCCATCGTCTCGGCTCCATGACCGTTTTGGGTGGGCGTCGATGCCGGTTGAGCGGGCTGCGGTGCAGGGTTTGCCGCACCGTTGGCCATGGTGCCGATGCTGGAATTCCGCTCCAGCGTCGTCAGCAAGCGCTGCAGGAACTTCTTCAGATCCGGAACGGCCGCGCCGTTGCCGTCGATGCGGGCATTAAGCGCGGTATCCACTGCCTCCAGCGCCGAAATCGCTGCGTGCGCATCAGCCAAAAGTGTCGTGACAGCGTCCGCGGCCTGATCGATCTGTGCCGCGCATCCAGTGCGCACCCGGTTCAGCAACTGGTTGTGGGCGGCCGTCAGCGCCGCCTTTTCGGCGGTCCCCAGGCCGGAGGCAGCTTCCTGGAGCATGACGCGCTCGTCGAGCGCTGCCTGTTCTAGGTCTCGCCCGCTGATCGGCCCGATGGCGCGCGGTGAGAAGAAGACGGTCTGCCTGATGTTCGCCAGCAAGCCTTCCTGGCCGTTCTGGAGGTCGAGCAGCGCATTTATGCGTCGTAGCGCTGCGTCGCGGGGCGTGGCACTCGTCCGCAAAGCCGGATGCATCGTATCCCAATACTGGTCGAAAGTTCTTGCGATTAGGGTTAGCCCCTCGGCGAGGCCGGCGAGTTTCTCTTCATTGGCCAGCGCGCGCGTGACGATGACCAGAAGGCGCAAATCCCGGCCGCGCGACCGCAGTTCTTCCGATTTTTCGAGGACGGCCGCCCAGTCGACTGAGCTGGTTGATTGCGAAGCCTTGTTGCCACCGTCGTGGACGACCTTGAGCTGGGCTTCCGTGAGCCGCTCCAGCTCTTGAAAGGCCGGGTCGTTGCGCAAATCCTCTCCCGACGGGTTCGCACCGTTCAGAGGATTCAGCCAGAGTGCGAGATCAATCACACCTACCCCCAGCAAAGGGCCCTGTGACCCATGTGACGCAACGTTATCATCGGTCCCATGCCACGACAATTGAGCACTTCCTCAAAAACTAACAGAAGCTGAATGCTCCAGTAATCTTTCGACCAGCCCATTGCGCGGTTGGCAGGCCGGGTATGTGAAATGGCTCGCGTGGTTCAGACCGCAATCCGGGTTTGTTGCAGGAGTTTGCAGGGCTTGTGTAACCACGAGGTGCCGCCTGAACCGAGTCGGAAGGCCCTCGTTCGTCACACGGCTTTGTCAAGCAGCCGCTTCTATGGCAGGGTACGGTCAGCAGATCTCGGGGGCAGGTTCAAATGGAACAGCGCCGATCGTCGCAGAGTTTCAAGCGCAAGGAACTCGTTGCGAAGCTCAATCCCACGGGGGTGCGCGCCTTCAAGGCCGCCGCGGACACGGCCAAGCTGCGCGGCAACCCCTATGTCGAGCTCGTCCATTTCGTCCAGCAACTGGTGCTGTCAGAGCGCTCGGATGTGCAGATGATCGTTGCCGATGCCGGGCTGGATGTCAGCCGGTTGACGGCGGATATGACCCGCGCAATCGATAAGCTGCCCTACGGCGCGACCTCGGTGGAGGAATTTTCCGATCACATCTTCCATGCCATACAGGAAGGCTGGAGCTTGGCCACACTGGAATTCGGTGTCGATGAGGTGCGCAGTGCGCACATTCTTCTCGCCTGCCTGAAGATACCGGTGCTGGAAGGGCTGGTTTCGAAAATCAGCGCCGAATTCGACAAGATCGATGCGGATGGGGTCATCGCCCGCTTCGTCGAAGTCACTGAGGGCTCGCTCGAAGCCGGCTCACCTCCTGCCGTAGCTGCGGCCGAAACACCGGTGAAACGCGGCCCGGGCGGGGATTCAGCACTCGCCAAATACGCCACCGACCTAACCCGGCGTGCCCGCGACGGCAAGATCGATCCGGTCATCGGCCGCGATCCTGAAATCCGCCAGATTGTCGACATCCTGATGCGGCGCCGGCAGAACAACCCGATCCTGACCGGCGAGGCGGGCGTCGGCAAGACGGCGGTCGTTGAGGGCTTTGCCTTGCGCATCGCCCAGGGCGACGTGCCGCCGACGCTTCAGAATGTCAGCGTACGCATGCTCGATGTCGGGCTGATGCAGGCGGGCGCCAGCGTCAAGGGCGAGTTCGAAAAGCGGCTGAAGGCCGTCATCGACGAGGTCCAGTCGTCAGAGACGCCGATCATCCTCTTCATCGACGAGGCGCACACGCTGATCGGCGCCGGCGGCGCGGCGGGAACCGGCGATGCGGCCAATCTCCTTAAGCCCGCGCTCGCGCGCGGCGAGCTTCGCACCATCGCCGCCACGACCTGGGCCGAATACAAGCAGCATATCGAGAAGGATCCGGCGCTGACCCGTCGGTTCCAGGTGGTCAAGATCGAAGAGCCTTCCGAAAGGGTGGCCGTGCTGATGTTACGCGGTGTCGCCGGTGTTCTTGAGCAGCACCACAAGGTGCAGATCCTTGACGAGGCGATCGAGGCCTCGGTTTCGCTTTCGCACCGCTACATTCCGGCCAGGCAGCTGCCGGACAAGGCGGTCAGCCTCCTCGACACCGCCTGCGCCCGCGTTGCCGTCTCGCAGCATGCTACGCCGGCGGAGGTCGAGGACATTCTGCGCCGCCGCCAGGCGCTCGAGGTCGAGGAAGGCATCATCGGCCGCGAGGCAGCGATCGGCATCGAAGTGGCCGACAGACAGGCTCGCGTGGAGGCCGGGTTGGCGGAAACCGAGACCACGCTTGCGGCAGCGCAAGCGCGCTGGGATCGGGAAAAGGCGCTTGTCGCCGAGATACTCGACCTGCGCGCCAAACTCCGAGGCGAGGGCGTGCCACTCGACACGGTGGAGGGCGGGGAAGACGCTCCGGGTGAGGCCGTCGATGCGCCCGCTGCCACGGCGCATGAAGGCAAGGCACCTGAGGCCAAAACTCCGCAACCCGAGACGGCCGAACCCAAGGGCTCGAAGACCAAGTCCACGAAAACAAAGGCGGCAAAGATGGAGGCCGCTGCCGCACACGAGCCTGTTGCCGCGCCGGATTCCACTGCTGATCTGGCACGACTACGCGAATTGATGGCGGAACTTGCCGAGGCTCAGGGCGAGACCCCGCTGATCCTGCCGTCGGTCGATCGCAATGCCGTGGCTGCCGTCGTCCAGGACTGGACCGGCATCCCGACGGGACGGATGCTGTCCAGCCAGACCGAGAAGGCGCTCAAGCTCGCGGCCACTTTGTCTGAGCGCGTTGTCGGTCAGGACCATGCGATGGAGATGATTGCGAGACGTGTGCAGACCAGCCGCGCCGGCCTCGGCGCACCGGAGAAACCGGTCGGCGTGTTCCTGCTTTGCGGCCCCTCCGGCGTCGGCAAGACCGAGACAGCCCTGGCGCTTGCCGAAACGCTCTATGGTGGCGAGCAGAACCTGATTTCGATCAACATGTCCGAATTCCAGGAGGCTCACACGGTCTCGACGCTGAAGGGCGCGCCGCCCGGTTATGTCGGCTATGGCAAGGGCGGCATCCTGACCGAGGCCGTGCGGCGCAAGCCTTATTCGGTAATCCTGCTCGACGAGGTCGAGAAGGCGCATCCGGACGTGCACGAGATCTTCTTCCAGGTCTTCGACAAGGGCATGATGGACGACAGCGAAGGCCGCCGGATCGACTTCAAGAATACGCTGATCCTGCTCACCTCGAATGTCGGCTCCCAGGTTATCATGGACCGCACGAAGAACGGCACCTTGCGCACCGGCATGGACGATCTAGACACCGCCTTGCGCGGTCCGCTGCTGAAAGTGTTTCCGGCCGCTTTCCTCGGCCGCGTGGTGACAATCCCTTACTATCCGCTCTCGGACGTGATGGTAGAGGCGATCACCAGACACCAGTTCGACAAGATAGCGCGGCGCCTCAAAGCAACAAACGATGCCGAGTTGGTGATCGGCGACGGTGTCATGGACATGGTCAAGGCGCGCTGCACCGAGATCGAATCCGGCGGACGCATGATCGACGCGATCCTCACCAACACGCTGCTGCCCGAGCTCAGCCGCGGCGTGCTCAATCGCTCGCTGGAGGGCAAGAAGATGACAAAAGTCACCGTCGGTGCCTCGTCGGAGGGATTTACCTACTCTTTCGAATAGTAGCCGTCACGCATTCGCGCGCCCACAAAGCGCGTTACGATGGCTGGACGCGGAATGGCTGCTTCCCTGCACCGTACCCCGCGGCGTGACCGAGTTCACAATCGAGGAACCATTTGTGTCGCGGCCTTGTGAGAGTGGACTTGCCGCATTCCCTGGGTTGTGAACTCCGAGCCGCGATGGCTCGCCGGTGCCATGCAAGCGCGCCAGGGCCTGGAGAGAGCATGACCTTGACGGGCGAGAGAACCTGCGGCACGCGAAAGGAACAACGGTGGCCGTGGCTAAGGAGGACCAGGAGCGCATCAACTGGATGGGACTGTGATCGCCAGAATGCCTGTGTGTGCATAGGCCTTGCGCAAAAAAGCCCGGGCGCGGGAAATCAGTTGGAAGGGATGGCGCGACTAAAGGGATTCGAAGTCCTGTCCCCAGATTTGTAGTCTGGTTCTAAGTTTTGGCTCACCACTGAAATCGATCGAACACGGTGGCGATCATCGCGCTAGGCAGCACGATTCGCCAGCACTGCGTGCAGAGCCTCGGGCTTATGGTGCGTGTACCGTTTTAGCATTTTCCAGTCCTTGTGCCCCGTTACCAGAGCTACCTGTTCAATTGTGAATCCGGCCTCGAAAAGACGGCTCGTGCCTTCGTGACGCAAGTCATGAAAATGAAGGTCGTGGATGTTCAGCTCTGCGCACCCTCGACGGAAGGCAGTGCCTACTGACTTATGATTAAATGGGAAAATTCGATCATCGTCATTGCTGCGCCTTCCCCGCTGCTCCTCGACAATGGCCCATGCATCGTATCCAGATGCCGCAAACAGCGGTATGCGCTGATTGTTGCCATTTTTGTTTCGCGGATCTTTACGGTCACGGATGAGGAGCATGCGCGAGCGAGATTCCAAGTCGGACCAACGCACCTTGCAGATTTCCTCCTGGCGCATCGCGGTTGCAACGGCGAAACGTATTATCTGGCTAACCGGTGTTATTTGACGAGCGTTCGCATCGAAGTGACCGATGAGCCTGTCGAGTTCATCCTGCGTCGGCCGCCTGTCGCGCTGCTGGCCTTTCCCAACGAGGCCAAGCCTCTTCAGGGCGATACGCGCCAGATCAACCGGCTCGACCTTGACAGGTAAACCGTGAACAGCGGCTGCATGAGACAGGATAAGTTTCACAAAGCCGATGTCGATGCCGAGAGTCATCGGTCCGGCACCCTGGGCGGCCCGGTCGCGACCAAAACGAATGAGCCGTTCGCGATCGAGAGCCGCGATGTTGCACTTCCCCAGATGTCTTTGGAGCATATCGAGGGCAGCGGCCTTGGAGCGGCGAGGGGACTTGCCTACATCGCACATGTCGTCGATATGAAGGTCGATGAGTTCGCCGAAGGTCTTCAGGCGTGCTGTACGGGACTTGGTCGGCGTCTCGCCGCGGTCGACTTGGCGCTCGGTGTCGGTCGCCCAGCGCCGGGCGTCGTCTCGGCGCAGGAAGGTTTCGCTGACGTAGCGACCTTTGCGACGAACCTGCACGCGCCAGGAACCGGATGAGAGTTTTGTGTAGGTGGCCATTTTTTCGTGTGCGCTCCGTGTGCACTGAGAGATCGAAACGTGGCGAAAAGGGTCGTATTCTGGCGTAAATTCGGGTTGGCTCGTCAGGAGCCAAGAATTTGATGTTAAAGAAAAAATGGCGAAATATCAAGAGCATAGACTGGCTTTGGCCCCGATGATGGACTGGACGGACCGGCATTGCCGGTTCTTCCATCGCCGGCTGACGGCACATGCCCTACTTTACACCGAAATGGTGGTTGCCGACGCGGTCATCCATGGCGCGCGCGAGCGGCTGCTTGGCTTCGATGAGGTGGAACACCCCGTCGCCCTGCAACTTGGCGGCTCGGATCCCGAAAAACTTGCCGAAGCGGCGCGAATTGGCCAGGCTTTCGGTTATGACGAGATCAATCTCAATGTCGGCTGCCCGTCCGACCGCGTCCAGTCCGGCACGTTCGGCGCCTGCCTGATGAAAGTGCCCGACCTTGTCGCCGATTGCGTCGCCGCGATGAAAGCAGCGGTGACGGTGCCGGTCACGGTCAAATGCCGGATCGGGGTCGACGAACAGGATCCGGAGCCGGCGCTCGATGCGCTGGCGAATGGGGTTTTCGATGCCGGCGCCGATGCCTTGTGGGTGCATGCACGCAAGGCATGGCTGGAAGGTCTGAGCCCCAAGGAAAACCGCGACATCCCGCCGCTCGACTATAACAGGGTCTATCGGCTGAAGGCTGGAAAACCGAACAAATTCATCGGCATCAATGGCGGTATTCAGTCGCTTGAAGAGGCGCGGGCGCATCTCGATCAGATCGACGGCGCCATGCTCGGCCGTGCCGCCTATCACACACCCGGCATTCTGGCTGGTGTTGACGCCGCCTTCTACGGAGCGCGGCCGGAAGCGTTCGATTTCGCGGCGCTGATCGATGCGATGGCAGACTACGCGGGGCGCCACATCGAACAGGGCGGGCGGCTCGGCCATGTCACCCGTCATATGGTCGGGCTGTTTCACGGACTGTCCGGCGCGCGCCGCTACCGCCAGATACTATCCACCGACGCGACCCGGCCCGGAGCCGGGCCTGACGTGCTGAAGAAGGCTTTCGCGGCTGTCGAACTCGGTGGAGCGGCCGCCGAAGCGGCCTGACCTTACAACATGTCGCGGCGAATAGGATTCGCCTGCCTGCTGTAAGCTTCTGATTTTATGCATGTCGTTATCCCGGAACCGAGGACACTTCCGGGCGACATGCATTAGTCCCTGAGGATCATACGGTCGCCGCGCACGTCGAAGCCCGACAGCGAACCGATGAAGTTCATGCCGAGCAGGCTTTGGCTCAGCATGCCGGGAGCGGCGATCATCACCGGCATATCCTTGCGCACGATGCCGCCGATCGCCACCTCGTCGGTCTTGACCGCAGCGGCGCGCGCGATGCCGTTGGCTGTCGAAACCGGTATGGTGTAGTTGAGCGCCGCCGGATTGAAGCCGGCGGCTTGCGCGTCTTCCGAAGTCAGGACCGTGCTGGTCGCGCCGGTGTCGACAACGGCCCGCACCGGATTGCCATTGACCAGGATGCGCGCCTCGAAGTGACCGTTGTCGGCCTTGTCGAGGGTCACGGTGGCGTGGCCGTCTTCGACGCCGAGCGCCAGCGGGCTGCCGGGAACGAGCCCCGCGGTCACCCGGCTGGCGACGTCCTGCAGTTCGTAGCGATATTGATAGCCGGCGATCAGCGCGAGCACGATGGCAGCCCAGGTGCCGAGGTTGCGGGCCACCACTCCTAGCGGAGCCGACCGCAGCAAGCCGGCGCCGATAAGGGCACCGAAAGCCCCAAGCCAGATCAACCGGCCAAAATCGTAATTCTCGACGCCGAGCGTGCTGCCGGCGGAATCGTTGAGCATGAGAAGCGCTGCCCCCACACCGATCACCGCCATCACAGTCCAGAATAGCCGGCTGCTCATCCGTCCTCGCTAGGGTGCGTCGCGTTCACGCGCCATGCGGGTGCGGCGCGTTTCCCGGCGCGGCCGGCGCTCGACGGTTTCCAGCCGGGCCGGCAGTTCGGCCATCACGCTGCGGCGTATGTCCGGCGTCATCCCCATCCAGGCGCCGATCTCCTCGCGCGTGCGGCCGCAACCGAAACAGAATCCGGTTTTCATATCGATCGAACAGACCAGGATGCAGGGAGTTTCGATGGCCGTCATGACTTTCTCTCGAGGGACCCGGTCCGGAATCCGCTCTTCCACCTCCACATGGTGCAACGGCAAAGCCAATGCAAGCCCTCGCGATAGCGCCTTCCGTGGCCGCCTTTGCGGCAAATCAGGACAGACGATCGAGGAGGTTGTGCCGATCGCGCAAGGCAGCTATGCCGCTCCTCTGATCCAGGAACGATTGTTCGCAACATGACAAACGCACTGCCTTTCGACGATTTCCGCAACCTGCTGGACAATTTGCCGGCAGCCGACCTCAAAGCCGAGGCACGCGTGCGCACGCTGTTCGCCAAAGCCGACAAGCCGGAGAATTCGCTTGGTCGCGTCGAGGACATCGCCGCGTGGCTCGCGGGATGGAGCGGTCGCGCTCCGCCTGCCGTGACCAGGCCCTTGATGGCTGTCTTTGCCGGCAACCATGGCGTTGTCAGGCATGGCATTTCGCCGAGGCCCGTGGCGGCGACCGCCAACGCGGTCGAGCTTTGCGCCGCCGGCGGTGCGGCGATCAACCAGATCTGCATTGCCAACGACCTCGGTCTGAAGGTGTTCGATCTTGCCCTGCACATCCCGACCGGCGACATCACCGAGGAAGCCGCGCTCGATGAGCGCGGTTGCGCCGCCACCATGGCCTTCGGCATGGAGGCGATAGCCGGCGGCACCGACCTGCTTTGCCTCGGCGATCTCGGCGTCGGCAACTCCACCGTGGCCGCCGCGCTGTTCGCCGCGCTGTTCGGGGGCAGGGGTGCCGACTGGGTTGGCCCGGGATCCGGCGCCGATGCGGCGATGCAGGTCCGCAAGGCGGAAATGGTCGATGCGGCGCTGGCGCTTCACGGCCACCATCTCGAAGACCCGCTAGAGGTGCTGCGCCGGGTCGGCGGCCGCGAGTTCGCGGCGATAGCCGGTGCAATCCTTGCCGCGCGGATGCAGCAGATACCGGTACTGCTCGATGGCTTCGCGGCAACGGCGGCCGCGGCGGTGCTGCATGCGGCGAATTCCGCAGTGTTGGACCATTGTCTTCTCGCCAGCCTGTCGCCCGAGCCCGCGCATGCAAGGGCCGCCGAGCACCTCGGGTTGCGTCCGCTGCTCGACCTGGGCATCGGCCACGGCGAAGGTGCGGGAGCAGCCCTGGCAGCCGGACTGGTCAAGGCCGCGGCATTGACCAGTTCAGGCATGGCGGCGTCTGTGCGGGGCTAGAATCTCCCGGTCCTCGCGCGTCAACGCCGGATATTGGGAATGCGGTAGACGACCGAGGTATATTTCGAATTCGAGCGTGTCTCGACTATCGATCCACCAAGGCCTTCCGCGATCCTTCTGCTCGCCACGTTTTCTTCTGCGACTGGATACTCGAAGCAATCCGGATTGAATTCCTCGGACGCCCATGCCGCCATGGCGGCAACGGCCTTGCGGCCGATGCCGTTTCCATGTACGTCCTCCCTTAGCCAAATTCCGATCTCGGGACAGGCAGTCCTGGCCGCATGAAGGCCGACAAGCCCGAGACAGCGACCATCCGCCAACGAACGCACGACGAAATGCAAATCCGATCCGTCAAGGATCGGGGCCAGCAAGGATCGCCATACCTCGGCAAAAGCCGTTGGTGATCGAGGTGGTTCCCACTGCATGAAACGGGTGACCGCGGGAGTGATGGCGGCAAAGACTTCCCCGGCATCGTCGGCCGTAAACAGCTTCAGGCGAAGCCGTTCCGATTTGATTTCGACGCCGCTGGCATCCCACTCCGCCGTCATTGCGGTCCGCGTTCCTTTCCAGTCCGTGTCGACATAGGTCTCTAAGGCGCTACCGCCGCCGCGCGGCCACAGCCGCGGTCGGCAGCGCCGGCAGTTCTTCCATCACCCTGCTCAGCGGGAAGATGGCGATCGCCTCGGTGCCCTCGCGCAGCTTGGAATGAAGCTCGAACTCACCGCTATGCATGGCGAGCAGTCCTTGCACGATCGGCAGGCCAAGCCCGGTGCCTTGCTCGGCGCTCTTGATGGCGATCGAACCCTGGCCGAAGGCTGAAAGCACGACCGGAATCTCGTCCTCGGGAATGCCGGGGCCGTTGTCCTTGATCGAAATGTACTGGCCGCCGCCCGCCGTCCAGCCGACCCGGACGCGGATTTCGCCGCCGGTGGCGGTGAACTTGATGGCGTTGGACAGAAGGTTGAGCGCGATCTGGCGCACGGCGCGCTCGTCGGCGAACAGCCGCGGCAATGTCTGTTCGAAATCCTGAACGACGCGGATATCCTTGTTGCGTGCTTTCAGTTCCATCATGTGGCAGCAATCCTCGACGATGTTGAGCAACATCACCGGCTCCTCGTTGAGCTGGTATCGGCCTGCCTCGATGCGCGACAGGTCGAGGATTTCGTTGATCAGGTCGAGCAGGTGCTGGCCGGAATCATGCACGTCATGGGCGTAGTCGCGATAGGTGGGATTGCTCATCGGCCCCAGCACCTCGTTCGCCATCACCTCGGAAAAGCCGAGAATGGCGTTGAGCGGCGTGCGCAATTCATGGCTCATCGAAGCGAGGAAACGCGATTTTGCCAGGTTGGCGTCCTCGGCCCGCCGCCGGGCTTCGTCCGACATCGATTTCGCCGTCTCGAGCTCCACCACCAACGCGTCCCGTTCGGAGCGGAACGACAGCATCATCACCGACGAACGGTTGAGGTTGCGCGCCACATAGGCAAAGAAAGGCAGGGAAACGACCAGCAGCCCCGCCATGACCGCCTCGACCGGCATCCGCAAGCTCACCCCCGTGTAGGCAAAGAGCGCCACGGGGATAGCAAAAGTGGCCAGCAGGGCGCCGCTCAGCGACGATGCCATGACTGCGGTCGCCGCCATGGCGACCAGGAGGACCACGGCTTTGACCACCTGGAACTGGTCGACCTGACATGTGTCGCAGCCCAGCCAGACGAACCAGGCCCAACCGAGACCGCATAGAAAATGGCCTACCAGGAATTCCCTTCGCGTTTGCAAGGGGTTGAGCTCGGAAGCTTCCGTACGCTCGATGCGCCGCGCCATGAAAGCGACTGTTGTATAGCAGGTGAGCGTAAACAACGCCCAGAGCCCGATCTCGTTGCCGACACCGGCCAGACGGCCGGCCGCGGCGATCGCCAGGACGAGCAGCGGGATGATCACGGCGCCGCGTGTCATGGCCTGGGCGTGGAGCTTCAGCAGCTCGCGGTCGAAATCGGGATTGCCGGCCTGCTGCGAAAGACGGTCGCGCGTCTTGCGCACCGCGCGCGCGACATCGCTGTTGCGATGCCGTTTCCTGCGGTCCACAATGAACTTGTCCGCTGTATTCGAGCGTTGCAAGGGCATCAAAAGCTTCAATTTATGCGCGCAGCGATTTCAAGGTGTTAAGCTACGTTCGAATGATTAACCAACCGTTTGCCATATGAGCCGTTCCTGGTCGCCAAGGTCGCGCCCGCGGTACGCTGCACCACGCCCGAGAAGCCTGTGGCGCAAGCTGCTGGACTACGGGCTGGCCATTATCATCCTGGGGTTGCTGATCCTGCTTGCGGCGCGTCTCGATCGGGTGGAGACACGCAAGACGCAAGGTAGCGCCATCATCAATGACGGCGATTCGATCACGCTCGGCACCGAGCGCATCCGCATGCGCGGCATCGACGCTCCGGAATACACCCAGACCTGCCGGAAGAACGGTGCCGATTATGCCTGTGGCACGCTGGCGCGGCAGTCACTGGTGCGGCTGATCGCCGGCAGGCCGGTCACCTGCAGCGGCTGGCAGCGCGATCGCTATGGCCGGTTGCTTGGCGACTGCAAGGCCGGCGGCACCGACCTCAACCGCGCCCAGGTCGAGGCCGGCTGGGCCGTCGCCTATGGCGACTTCGAAGGCGAGGAAGTGACCGCGCGCGCGGCAAGGGTTGGCATCTGGGCGGGTACGTTCGACCAGCCGCAGGACTGGCGCGACAGCCACCATGGCGATGTCGTGGAGCGAAAACATGGTACGCTGGCGTCGATCGGCGACGCGGCGCGCGAGATATTTCGCTTCTGGTGAAGCGTTTCCGGCCGAAGGAAAAGGAGGATCGAAATGAAGCTGTTCGACGGCGGTCGTGCGCCCAATCCGCGGCGGGTTCGCGTTTTCCTCGCAGAGAAGGGGATCACGGTTCCGTTGGTGCCCGTCGACATGGGCGCGCTGGAACACAAGCAGCAGTCGGTCAGTTCGCGCAACCCGCTGCAGCGCCTGCCGGTTCTAGAACTCGATGATGGCACCATCCTCACCGAATCCGTCGCCATCTGCCGCTATTTCGAGGAGCTTTATCCCGAGCCGGCATTGTTCGGGCGCGGCGCGCTTGGCAAGGCGCAGGTCGAGATGTGGCAGAGGCGGATGGAGTTTAACCTGCTCAACAGCGTCGCGCAGGCTTTCCGTCACATCCATCCGGCCATGAAAGAATGGGAAATCCCGCAGATTCCCGAATGGGGCGAGGCCAACAAGCCGAAGGCGCTGGATTTTCTCAAGCTGCTGGACGCCGAATTGGGCAGCCGCGAATTCGCCGCCGGCGACAGCTATTCGATTGCCGATATCACCGGCATGATCGCGATCGACTTCATGAAGCCGGCACGCATCAAGGTGCCGGAGGAATGCACCAATGTGCTGCGTTGGCATCACGCCGTCTCCAGCCGGCCGAGTGCCGCCGCTTGAGCGTCGAACTGGACAGGTTCGCCGAGACGGTCCGCGCTTGCCGCATCTGCGTCGACAATCCCATCGGCAAGCCGCTGCCCCACGAGCCGCGTCCGGTGCTGCGACCATCCTCCAGCGCCCGCATCCTGATCGCCAGCCAGGCCCCGGGAACCAAGGTGCACCTGTCGGGCATGCCCTTCACGGATGCGTCCGGCGACCGCCTGCGCAACTGGCTCGGTGTGACCAGCGACGAATTCTACGACATCGAGAAATTCGCCATCGTGCCGATGGGCTTCTGCTTTCCCGGACAAGACGCCAAAGGCAGCGACCTGCCGCCGAGGCGTGAGTGCGCCCCGGCCTGGCGCGCGCCCTTGATGGCGTCGATGCCGCAGATCGACCTGGTGCTGACGATCGGCATCTATGCGCAGACCTGGCACATGGGCGCGGCGCGCCGCGCCTCGCTCACGGAAACGGTGATGAACTGGTGCGCCATCTGGGAGAATTCTGTCGGCCCCAAAGTGCTGCCACTGCCACATCCATCCTGGCGCAACACTGGCTGGTTGAAGCAGAATCCATGGTTTGAAACGGATTTGCTGCCTTTCCTGCGGTCGGAAATCCGCTCTCGCCTCGGTTAGGCATTCAGCAAGAAATCACTCGCTTTCGACGCGGATCGCAGAATTTCTTTCTTGTGAACGGCCCAAATAAAAGGGAATATAGCGAAACTATTCCACCAGGAGCCTCCGATGGACCGCCTTGACCGAAAAATTCTCCGCCTTCTGCAGGAGGACGCGACGCTCGCGGTCGCCGACGTTGCCAAGAAAGTCGGCCTGTCGACCACACCGTGCTGGCGGCGCATCCAGAAGCTGGAGGAGGAGGGCGTCATCAAGCGGCGCGTCGCCATTCTCGACCACGAAAAGGTCAATGTGCGTGTGACCGTCTTCGTGTCGATCCGCACCAATTCGCACAGCCATGAATGGCTGCGCCGGTTCTCCGAGGTCATCCAGGAATTTCCCGAGGTGGTCGAATTCTACCGCATGAGCGGCGACGTCGATTACCTCTTGCGCGTCGTGGTGCCCGACATCGCCGCCTACGACGCCTTCTACAAACGGCTGATCGCCAAGATCGAGATCCGTGACGTGTCGTCGTCCTTCGCCATGGAGCAGATCAAGTACACGACCGAAATCCCGCTCGACTACATGGTGCTGGACAAGGAGTCGGGCGCGAACGCCGCCTGATCCCGCCACTCAATTTTTCTTCTTGTTGAGGAAACTCCAGGGCGAGTTCACCGGCAATATGACGGAGTCCGGAACCGTGTCGACGCCCACGACATCGGCCTTGCGCACGGTATAACCGGACTGGATGACGCTGGCGCCGTCGAGAATGAACAGCTGGCTTTTCTCCATGTCCGGCTTCAGGGCACCGGTAATGGCGACCGGCTGGTAGGCTTCCGACATCTTGTAGGGATGGGCAGGCGTGACCAGCACGATCTGGTTGGGAGGCGGCGTCGGCATGTGGCTGCAAGCACCCGTCCACGGCACCAGCAGGAACTGATAGACGAGGTCGCCGTCGCGGTCGACCGGCAATGCATAGCCGGCTAATTGTATCGTTTTGTCCTGCAGGGCAACCGATAGCGTCTCGCCATGATCCGGCAGTTTCGCCGCGATCATCGGCAGACCGGCGTCTTCGGCAACTGCCTGGGTTGCTGGACGCAGGTCCTTCCAGAAAATGTGCGTGGTCTCGGCCGAAGCACCTGCGGTGGAGAGAGCAAGCGCGGCCGCGAGCGCCAGGATCGAAGTGAAATGGTTCATGGCCGCGTCCTTTGCGGACAAGTAGAGACGCCGCTGTCGGTGGCGTCAATGCTCGAGCCACATCACATGTCGGCGAGAACCGGCCGCAGCACCCCTCGCCCTGTCAGATTTTTCTGGCGACGAGGCGTTCGTGCGTTTTGGCATGCGAAAGTTCTTTCACCGCATCCTTGCCGAGCCAGCGTGCCGTCTTGTCGGTGGAGTTGGCAAGTCTGTTCGCCAGCGCAAGGGCAGGGCCATGCAAACTCATCGACCGTTTGCCGATCTGCCGCAGCGCCCAGTTGACCGCTTTCCTGACGAAATTGCGTTCATCGCGGGAATGAGATTCGATCAAGGGCAGATCGCCCTGGAAAGTCGTGTCCGGTTCCTTTTTTAAATGCACGGCTGCCCATGCCAGCATGGCGAAGGCAGTGCGGCGGACGAATTCGCGCTGGTCGGCGGCAAACTCTTCGACCAGCTGGCGCCAGAACGGCGTGTCCACGAACAGGTCGGAGACCGTGTCGACGATCTCCCAGGAATCGAAATCGCCAGCCCAGCGGCGGCACTCTTCGATGCCGATCTTTTTCGGCTCGCCGGTGAAGGCCGCCATCAGCCGCGCCTCGCGAATGCCGCTGTCCCAAAGCGCCAGGGCTCGCTCATGGTTGCGCTTCACCTTGCGTGCCAAGGGTCGTAAATCCGCATTGCCGATGCCGAGCGCGGTCGCGGTGTTGATGCCGAACCGCGCCATGCCGGTGCGGTTTTCCATGGTTCCAATCGAACGCAGATGGGCGACGATATCCTGCGCGGTCCAATTCGGAGCGGGCAGGGACATCGGCGCCTACTTCTCCAGCCGGGCCAGCAACGAGGACGTGTCCCAGCGTTTACCGCCCATCGCCTGCACGTCCTTGTAGAACTGGTCGACAAGCGCGGTCACGGGCAATCTGGCGCCATTGCGGTCGGCTTCCGCCAGGCAGATGCCGAGATCCTTGCGCATCCAGTCGACGGCGAAACCGAAATCATATTTTCCGGCGTTCATGGTCTTGTGCCGGTTTTCCATCTGCCAGGAGCCGGCGGCACCCTTGGAAATCACCTCGATCACCTTTTCGATGTCGAGCCCGGCCTTCTTGCCGAAATGGATGCCTTCCGACAGTCCCTGCACCAGTCCGGCGATGCAGATCTGGTTGATCATCTTGGTGAGCTGACCGGCGCCAGCCGACCCCATCAGTCCGACCATGCGGGCATAGGCGTCGATGACCGGCCTGGCCCTGTCGAACGCAGCCTCATCGCCGCCGACCATGACGGTCAGCACGCCGTTCTCGGCGCCGGCCTGGCCACCGGAGACCGGTGCGTCGAGAAATGAGAACCCGCCCGACTGCGCGGCTTGCGCCAGCTCGCGCGCGACTTCTGCCGAAGCCGTGGTGTTGTCGATAAAAACCGAGCCTTTCTTCATCGCCTTGAAGGCGCCTTCCGACCCTGTGGTTACCGAGCGCAGATCATCGTCATTGCCGACACAGGAAAAGACGAAATCCTTGCCCTTGGCGGCCTGGGCCGGCGTCGGGGCAAAGTTGCCGCCATGTTGAGCGACCCATTGTTCGGCTTTGGCGCTTGTGCGGTTGTAGACGGTGACGTCGTGGCCGCCCTTGTTCTTCAGGTGTCCGGCCATGGGATAGCCCATGACGCCAAGACCGAGAAATGCCACCGATGCCATGCCTTGTCCTTCCGACGGAAATAGAGATTTCAGCTGCGGAAGCTCTAGGCCATGCGACGAATTCGTCAAGGCGCGCACCGCCGCATCGACTGGCACAGGCCGATCAGGAACGGTTCGGCGATGCCTCAGCGATGCAGATGGATGGTGATCCGGCGTTCGATCCATTCGACGCCGTGGCGCAGGATCTCGACCATCACCAGATAGACGATGGCGACCCAGACATAGGCCTGGAAATCGAAGGATTTGGCGTAGGCGAGCTTCGCGTTGCCCATGAGGTCGTAGACGGTAATGATGGCGACGATGGCCGAAGCCTTGATCATCAGAACCAGTTCGTTGCCGTAGGGGCGCAAAGCCACGATGAACGCCTGCGGCAGGACAACCTTGCGCAGCGTCTGCAGCTTGTGCAGGCCGAGCGAGGCGGCTCCTTCCCATTGGCCCCTGGGCACGCTTTCGATGGCGCCGCGCAGGATCTCGGCCTGATAGGCGGCGGTGTTGAGCGCAAAGGCGAAGACGCCGCAGTTGAAGGCCTCGCGGAAGAACCACCACAGCCCGACGGATTCAAGCTGCAGCCGGAAAGAGCCCAGGCCATAGTAGACGAGGTAGACTTGGACCAGCAGTGGCGTGCCGCGGAAGAAATAGACGTAGCAGTAGGCAAGGCCGGACAGGAACCGGTTCTTCGACATGCGGCCATAGGTGACGGGCAGCGAAAAGATCGCACCGGCAACCATCGAAATCGCGACGAGAGACAGCGTGGTCCAGAGTCCCTGCAGATAGGCAGGCGCATATCTGGCAAAGAACTCGCCGTTCCAGGCATAGACGAGATAGGCGAGGATACCGAGGCCGAAGAGAATCCAGAGGCCGACGAGCGCGTAACCGACGATACGGGTGCGCGGCCAGCCGCGAGCCTGCGGTGGCGGTCGGTCAACTGAAATAGCTTGGCTGACGCTCATCGTGCCTCTCTCCGCCCCAGCGAGCGCAAGATGAACCCGGTCGCGATCGATGACAGGATCGCCAGAGCGAGGAAAACCAGCGCGGCCACGCTGTAGAACAGGAAGGCGTGTTTCGTGACACGCGCGGCCACGCCGGCGTTGCGCAAGGTTTCGGCGAGGTTGACGACCGAGACCAAGGCGGTGTCCTTGAGCAGGCTGAGCCAGCAATTCTCGAGGCCGGGAAAGGCGATGCGCAGCAGCTGAGGCAGGATTACCTTGCGCATGGTCAGCCACGTCGACAGGCCGATCGCGTAGCCGCCTTCATACTGGCCCTTCGGAATGGCGCGAAAGGCGGAAAGAAACACCTCGCTGGCATAGGAAGAAAAGATCAGCGACAGCACGATCATGCCGGCGATGAAGCTGTCGACGTCGATCGTCGCCTCGGGCTTGAAGAGGCGGATGACGTATTGCAGCAGGATGGGCATGCCGAAGAAGAACAGGAACAGCGTCACCAGTTCCGGCAGGCCGCGAAACACGGTGGTGTAGATGTTGGCGGCCACCCGCAGCGACGGTTCTTCGGACTGCTTGGCCCAGGCGACGAAAAAGCCGATCGTCAAGCCGATCGGCAGCGTTGCAAGCGCAAGCGCGATGGTGACCAACGCGCCATATGCAATATCGTCACTCCAGCCCTCCGGTCCCCAACTGAGCAGTGTCCATATGCTTTGGGCTGGCATTGACTGGTCTTATCCCCACGGCTCTCCCGAGATGAATAAGGCGACAGGGGATCCCCCTGCCGCCTTGGCAATAGACTATCAGGACTCGGCGCCGTAGACGTCGAACTTGAAGTACTTGTCGTTGATTTCCTTGTATTTTCCGTTGGCGCGGATCGCGTCGATGGCGGAATTCAGCTTGTTGACCAGGTCGGTCTCGCCCTTTCGAACGGCGATGCCGGCCCCAGGCCCAAAAATTTCGACCGGTTGCGGCGAGGGCTGACCGAGGATCTTGCAGCAGGCGCCGTCAGGCGAATCGAGCCACTGCTGCAGCACGACGATATCGTCCTCGATGGCATCGAGGCGGCCGTTGGCGAGATCAGCCTGTTCCTCGGGGCTGCTCGGATAGCCCTTGACGGTGCTGTCGGTATAGGTCTTCGAGGCATAGTTGAAATGGGTGGTCGTGGTGGCGACACCGATACTCTTGCCGGCAAGGTCTTCCTTGGTCACGCCCTTGAGCGGCGAATCCTTCGGCACGGCGATTGCAGACGGCGTGTTGTAGTATTTGTGCGAGAAGTCGACCTTCTCCTTCCTCTCCGGCGTGATCGACATCGAGGCGACGATCGCGTCGAACTTGCCGGCCTGAAGTGCGGGAATGATGCCGTCCCAGTCCTGGGCGACGAAGGTGCACTTGACCTTCATTTCATCGCAAAGCGCCTTGGCGATGTCGATGTCGAAGCCGACAAGCTGGCCATCGGCGGTGAGGTTGTTGAATGGGGGGTAGGCGCCTTCGGTACCGATCCTCAGGGTCTTTTCCTGGGCCTGGGCTACGCCGAGCGTCAGCAGCGCAGCCGATGCGGCGAGCGCGATACGCAGTGCAATACGCATGATAGTCCTCTCTTTATGGTCCCGGCCGTCGTTCCGAAACGGCTCTGTGGGGCGGTGCTTTTGACCGCCCGCTGGGCCGATACTCCCACTCTTTCCAAGAAAAAAGCAACTGCAAAACCGTCAAAATCGGCAATGGGATACTGCCGTTACGCTACAGCTCAAGCAACGAGTCCGGTCGTGCGCTCGATGAAGTCGGCTATGGATTCTGCGTCGTCGAGGTCGAACACCGGCAGGCTCTCGTCGGTGACGGCGAAATCCGCGGCGACAGCGACAATATTGGGATCAGCCGCTGAAAGCGGCGTCCGGTCCTTCGCTTCCAGCCGCCTCGTTTCGATCTTGCGGTGGGGTTCGCGCTTGTAGCCTTCGACCAGCACGATGTCGCACGGGGCGAGCCGCGAGAGGATGGCGTCCAGCGGCGGCTCTTGCTCGCCGCGCAACTCGTGCATCAGCGCCCAGCGATTGCCCGATACGATCGCAACCTCGGTTGCGCCGGCCTGCCGATGGCGGAAGCTGTCGGCGCCCGGCTTGTCGATGTCGAAATCATGATGGGCATGTTTGACCGTCGAGACCTTCCAGCCGCGCCGCACAAGCTCCGCGACCAGCTTTTCCGTCAGTGTGGTCTTGCCGGAGTTTTTCCAACCGGTGATGCCGAAGATGCGTCTGTTCATGGCGTCATGCTCTGCAACAGGTGTTCGGCATGGGCAAGATCGTCCGGCACATTCATGTTGAAGAAAGGATCGATTGGTTGTCCGGCGGACTGCAGGAGCTGGAATTCGACCTCGACGCAACCGTGCCGCTCGATGAAGGCCGAAACCCGCTTGTTGTCCTCATCGACGAGGAAATGCCGCAAGGCTTCGTGGCATCCGGTCGGCCATAGTGCGAAGGTCGGGTGCCGCCTGCCTGCCGAGAAAGCGACGGCGATCGAACCGGGGCGTTCGCCGGCTGCCGCCGCCAGACGATCGACGAGATCAAGCGGTAGGAAAGGCGTGTCGCCGGCAGCGGTGACGATCGCCTTGCAAGGGGTGGCGGCAGCGGCCCATTCCAGGCCGGTGAGGATTCCGGCAAGTGGTCCGGCAAAGCCTTCGACGGTATCGGCCAGCACCGGCAGCCCGAAACGGGCAAACCGTGCCGGGTCGCCGTTGGCGCTAAGCGCCAGGGTCTCGAACTGGCGGCCAAACCGCGACAGGACCTGGTCGAGCACGCAGCCGCTGCCGAGCGGCAACAGGCTTTTGTCGCCACCGCCCATCCGTCTCGACTGGCCACCGGCCAGAATGATCCCCGCGATATCCCGCTTCATGCCATCCAGCCTGTACGCCAGCCGCGGGAAATCGCAAGCAACTTCAAGGGCGGCTAGAGTCCGTCCGGTGCCATGGACGGCCCGGTGCTTTCGGCGACGATCCTTCGTCGGCCGACCACCCGCTCGCGATAGAGCGCATAAAGGCCCGAGCCGACGACGATAGTCGCGCCGGCGATCATCGGCATGTCCGGGATGTCGCCGAAGACGATCAAGCCAAGCAGAATCGACCAGAGGAGCGCCGTGTAGCGGAACGGCGCGATGAAAGAGATCTCGCCCGAACGCATCGCCATGATGATGAATTGGTAGCCGATCAGCACCAGCACCGCAGCCAGCGCCAGCAGCGCCGTGCTTTTGCCGGTCATCGGCGTCCAGCCACCCATCGGCGTCAACAGAATGGCGCCGACGACGGTCATGGCAAGCGCGGTGGCGGTCGAGACCAGCATCGTCGGGATGGTCTTGGGAATGCACTTGGTGGCGAGGTCCCGCACCGTGCAGCACGCGACGGATGCCAGCGCCACCAGCGAATAGACGCTGAAGCCCTCGAAACCCGGCCGCACGATGATCATAACCCCGACAAAGCCGATAGCGATCGCCAACCAGCGCCGCCAGCCGACCGCTTCGCCGAAAAACAGCGCCGCGCCCATCGTCACCGCCAGCGGCAGCGCTTGCAAGACAGCCGAAACGCTGCCGATCGGCAAATGCGCGAGCGCGACCAAGAAGGACACCGTAGCGCCCGCTTCACCCAGCACACGGATCGCCACCAGCGGCTGCAGCATCAGGCGAGGCTGGACAAGCGCGCCGCGTTGCCAGGCCAGCAGCCCGACAAAAAGCGAAGCGAACGCCCCCCTGATCAGCATGACCTGCGCCATGTTCATCGACTGGGAAGAGTATTTGGTAATGGCGTCGTTGAGCGTGAAGCCAACCATGGCTACCACCATGAACAACGCACCGCGAAGATTTGGGGAAAGGGGCAAGACACCTACCGGTTGCTTTGGCAGGCAAGCCTGTAACAGCCCGCCATGAAACAGCAACGGCAAAGGGCTGGGCCAGGACCGGATATCCATCTTCGCCGACGCGAAATCATCCCGGATCAGGCACGAATTCTGTCGGAAGGCGGCGTCGCCTCCCGACATTGGTGCAGACGAGGCGTCGTCTACTTCTTGGGGGTCAGCACCTCGGTGCCATTCCCTTCCTTGCCGGCGATGGTCCACAGACCATGCAACGACCCGTCATCCTCGACCTTGTAGACGACGAGGCCGATATCCTTGCCCATTGCGTAGCCGGCGGAGAATGCGTTGTCGTTACGCATGCAGATGCCATCCGACGATGAGCCGCCCGTCTCCCAGTGGATCGCGCAGGTGGTCCCGCTGGTCAGCGTGATGGTGGCTTCGCCGTCATAGGACGAACCGTCGAAATTGGTGCCGGCGACGGTGTAGGTGCCGCCGATCGACTGGGCAGCCGCGGGCAGGGCAGCCAGGCCGAGCAAAGCGAAGGAAAGAAGAAGGTTGCGCATGATGTAATCCCCCGAGAAAGCGATGAACCGCTACGCAAGGGAGGCTAGGCGGGAAACCGCTACCAGTAAATCTGACGGACATTCGCGGACAAAGATTTGTTTGCGGTGTGGCTAAAATGCTCGCGGCTCATGGCCCCTTGAGGCTGCCGGCGATGGCGCCGACAAGCGGGTCATATTTCGATTTCAGCGCCTGCGGATAATCGACCCAGACCGTGCGGATGACGCCATCCCTGCCAAACAGGCGCCGCTCATAAAAGATCTTTCCATCCTTCACACCCGACAACACCGCCCAGTCCTTGCCGGCCTTGCTGTAGGTGATTTCGTAGCCCGGCTCATTGCTCGCCTTTTGGCCGGCAATGAATCCCTTCGGCGTGTCGTCATCGACATTGAACATGCCGGAGCATGTCAGGCTGGCGCCGTCCGCGCTCAGCCACACCTGGCCGTCGCCATTTTCAGGTTCAGGCTGGCGATCGGTGAAAATATCGTCGGGAAAGGTGCAGACGGTGCCGAAGCGATCGTTCACGTAGGTGGACTGCGCCGCAAACGCGGCGCTCGCCGAGACCACGGCGAGAAATGTCACGATTGAAAAAAGCCACCGCATGTCAGCCCCGAAGCCGATGATTGCGGGACAATTCTCGCACAGACAGACGAGAAGGTCAGCCGCCCGTGACACTCATATGCCGTGACACCGACGGACGACTGGTGCGGCGGTCGATGATGAAGTCATGGCCTTTCGGCTTGCGGCCGATGGCTTCGTCTATTGCGTCGGCGACAAGTTCGTTGCCTTCGGACGCGCGCAGCGGCGCGCGCAGATCGGCCGCATCCTCCTGGCCAAGGCACATATAGAGCGTGCCCGTGCAGGTCAGCCTGACCCGGTTGCAGCTTTCGCAGAAATTATGCGTCATCGGCGTGATGAAGCCGAGTTTTCCATCGGTCTCGGCGACATGGACATAGCGGGCCGGGCCGCCGGTCTTGAACGGGATGTCGGTCAGCGTGAACTGGCGCTCGAGCGAAGCGCGCAGCAACGACAGCGGCAGATACTGGTCGGTGCGGTCGGCGTCGATCTCGCCCATCGGCATGGTCTCGATGACGGTCAGGTCCATGCCCCGGCCGTGCGCCCAACGCATCATCTCGGGCAGTTCGGCGTCGTTGAAATCCTTCAACGCCACCGCATTGAGCTTGACTTTCAGTCCCGCCGCCTGCGCCGCGTCGATGCCGGCCATGACCTTGTCGAGATGACCCCACCGGGTGACGGCGTGGAACTTGTCGGCATCGAGCGTATCAAGCGAAACATTGATGCGTTTGACGCCGCAATCGGCGAGCTCGGCGGCGAAGCGCGAAAGCTGCGAGCCGTTGGTGGTCAGCGTCAGTTCTTCCAGCGCGCCGCTTTCGAGGTGACGCGAAAGCTGGCGCACCAAGTGCATGATGTTCTTGCGCACCAGCGGCTCACCGCCAGTGAGGCGCAACCGTTTCACACCCTTTTCGATGAAGACGGTGCAGAGCCGGTCAAGTTCTTCCAGCGAAAGCAGGTCCTTCTTGGGCAGGAAGGCCATATCCTCGGCCATGCAATAGGTGCAGCGGAAATCGCAGCGGTCGGTAACCGACACTCTGAGATAGCTGATCGTGCGACCGAAGGGGTCGATCATGTTCATGTTCGAGCGTTTCCGTGGCCATTAGCTGCGTCGTTATATACGGCTATGTGATACGATCCAGCCCGCCATTCAAGATAGCTTGCCTCGATCTTTGGTAACATTCCCCGACCGACATTGCGCGTCGGACACCGTCGACGCCTTTGCGTACGGGGCGAAGCAGCGTAGGGAAGGGCATTCAGACAGGATCGACCATGACAGCGCCAAAAGAACTGAGGGTCTCCAGGGACCGCAAGCTGCTCACCGTGACGTTTCCGGGCCATCAGCCGTTCGAGCTGCCGGCGGAATTGCTGCGCGTGGCGTCGCCTTCCGCGGAAGTGCAGGGCCATTCGCCGGAACAGAGGGTGACGGTTCCCGGCAAACGCGATGTGGCCATCCTGAAGATCGAGCCGGTCGGCAATTACGCCGTGCGCATCACCTTCGACGATTTCCATGACACCGGCATCTTCACCTGGAATTACCTGCACACGCTTGGCCACGAGAAGGACGCACGCTGGAGCGTCTATCTCGCGGAACTCGCCGAGAAAGGCTTGAGCCGCGATCGTTAGCCGCCGTTGCGTCGTCAAAACGTCATCGACCGGGAGTAGGGGCGGCGGATCGGGAGACGGAAAATGTCGGTCATCACCACAGTCGAACAACTCGAAGCGCTCTACGGGTTGCCCGGCGAAGCCTCCGTGGTCAAGGAACTCGACCATGTCATCCCCGAATACGCCGCTTTTATCGAAGCCTCGCCCTTTGTCGCACTAGCGACCAGCGGTCCGGAGGGGCTGGACTGTTCGCCGCGCGGCGATCTCGCGGGCTTCGTGCGTATCGTCGATGCGAAAACGCTGATGATGCCGGACCGGCGCGGCAACAACCGTGCCGATTCGTTGAAGAACATCATCCGCGACCCGCGCATCGGCCTGCTGTTCCTGGTGCCAGGCTCCGGCACGACGCTGCGCATCAACGGCCGGGCGCATATCACCACGGAGGCGGCGCTGTGCGCGTCCTTCATGGTCGACGGCAAGCCGGCGCGTTCGGTCACGGTGATCGATGTCGATTCGATCTATTTCCAGTGCGCCCGGGCGATCGTGCGGTCGGAACTCTGGAATTCGGAGAGACATGTCGATCCGAAGTCGCTGCCGACACCGGGAAAGATCCTGGAAATCACCAGCCGCGAGAATATCGACGGCGAGACCTACGACAGGGAATGGCCGGAGCGGGCGAAGAAGTCGATGTGGTGATCGACTGAAAGGCGATCACGCCTCGTTCAGCACCTCATAGATCTTGCGCATCTGCTCGCCGATCATGTCGCATTGCTCCGGCGTCGACTGGCTCATCGCCTTCTCGATCAGCGCCATATGCACTTTCAGCGCCTGCATCAGCAGCGCCTCGCCGGCTTCGGTCAGCGTAAGCCGCAAGATGCGCTTGTCCTTTTCATCGCCTTCGCGCCGCAGCAGGCCACGCGTCTCGAGCTGCGGCAACAGCATGGTGATGTTGGAGCGGCCGACGAGCAGCTTGCGGGCAAGGTCGTGCTGCGACATGCCGGGATGGCGGTAGAGGTTCATCAGCACGTCGAGCTGCGCCGGCTTCAGGTCGAGCGGCGCGAGTTTCACCGCCAGCGTGCGCTCCAGCACATGGCAGGCGCGCGCCACCGCGACCCAGTTGCGAAAGCGCGGGTTGTCCCAGGGTAGCTCTTGTTTATTGTTCATCTTTGAACTATTATGTTCATGCTTGAACGTATGGATGGATTCTGACTATGGCATCATTCGGGCTGAAGGTCATCCGAGGTGTGTTCGGTGCGGCCGAACATGTCGCGCCGCGCATCACCGGGCGCGCGGCTTTCGAATTGTTCTGCCGTACGCCAAGCACCAGGACGCTGACCGACGGCGAGCGCCGCGCCATCGACCGCGCCGCGGAGTTCATGGCCGAGGCGCGGCATCACCGGCTGAAGACCGCGACCGGCTGCGTCATGGTGCATGAATTCCGCCCCGAACCGGGCCGCGAGCCGGCCGGCGCCGTTCTCGTCATTCATGGCTGGCGTTCACGTACCGAATATATGCGCGTGCTAATCGAAGGTTTTCGCGCTGCCGGCCATAGGGTCGTCTCGCTCGATCTTCCCGGTCATGGTCATTCGCAGGGCAGGCACCTGAACATGGTCAACGCTGTCGAAGCCGCAAGAGTGGCCGGCCAATGGTTCGGGCCGTTCGTGGCCGCCGTGGGCCATTCCTTCGGCGGCGCCGTTGCCGCCAATGCCATCGCCGGCTCCGTCAAGGGCATCCCGCCGCTGGCGGCCGCACGTCTTGTGCTGATCGCGGCGCCAAGCTCGCTGCCGGCAATCTTCGCCGACTTCAGCCGCATGCTCAATGTCGGCCCCCGCTCGCAGGTCGCCATGGCCGACCGTGTCGAATATCTCTCCGGCCGGCCGCTGCATGAATTCACCGGCGACCGCCAGCTCGCCCAGGCGCCCGTGCCAACGCTGGTCATCCACGCCCCTGACGACCGGGAAGTGCCGGCTGAACATGCAAGGCGCTATGCCGGCGCCGGCGACCATGTGCGGCTGCACTGGGCCGATGGGCTCGGCCATCGCCGCATTCTGGCCGACAAGGGCGTGGTTGAGCGCGCCGTCGGCTTCGTGACCACGCAGCGCGGGCCGTCGCTGCTCCACTGAGCGGCATTCAGGCTATTTCTTCTTTTCCCCGGGCTCTACGGGCAATCCCGCTGCCTTCCAGGCCGTGTAGCCGCCGAGAATGTGCTTGACCGGCGAAAGCCCCATGTCTTGCGCCGTCTTGGTGGCCAAGGCCGACCGCCAGCCGCCGGCACAGAAGAAGACGAAGCTTTTTCCGGAAGCGAAGAAGGACTTGTGGTAGGGGCTTTCGGGATCGATCCAGAACTCCAACATGCCACGAGTGAAATGCTTGGCGCCGGGAATTCTGCCATCGCGTTCGATCTCTCGAGGATCTCGCAGATCGACGAAAATGGTATCTTCATCTTCAAGCAGTCCTGCCGCTTCCTCGGGCGAAACCACTTCGATCTCGGCATTGGCCTCATCCAGCAGCTCGCGATATCCTTTTTTCACGTCGTCCCTCCCGGCCGCAGGTTTTTTGCTGGCAAGGCGGATTTCGAGCACAACGAACGGTGTTTGTCACGCCTCGACGCTGCCGGCCATGGTCTTCCAGGCGGTCATTGCCCCGGCCACCGTCGACCCGCGATTCGGCAATACGGAGGATATCGCCGCATGGTTGCCTGGCTCTCCGGACCGGAGGGCCGTTTCGTCACCGAAGCCGCGCTGACCATCGACGGCGGCGCAAACGCCTGATTTCCACGGGTCCTCCGGGCTGGAGCGGAAACGCCCCCGCTCCAGCCGTCACGATGTTGTGAAACCGTTCTGCAACAGGCCCGCCGAAATTTATGAAAGCTTAACGAAATCGGTATGAATCGGTATAGTCGCGCCTTACATCCGCCATGCGGTGAGCGGGACGGTTTAGCGTGCGGAACGGGAACCGGTTGCGACCGGAGCGGGTGATCCATGAAATTCCTCGGTAAAAAAGCAACCGTGATGCCGCTTGTGGCGATTACGGCGACGCTCGCTTTCGGCATGCCTCAGGCAGGGGCGCAAGGGCTTTTCGACATGCTGTTCGGCGGCGGCATCAGGCATGAGCCGAAGGGTGAGTTTCCACCTCCTCCGCCAAAGTACAAACCGAAGGCGCCGGCCGGCGGCGGCGTGAGGATCAGCGGTCCGTCCTACTATACCTACAAGGCCGACAAGCTCGTGCGCGTCGACTTCTCGACGCTGTCCGCAGCGCCCCAACCGGCGACGCCGCAGGACGCCGCGTTCGTTCCATCTGCCACGGGGGCTGCTTTCCACGATGCCATTGCCGGCCTCAGCGACTACGAACTCTATGCCGAGCCGGACATTGCCAAGGCGGTGATCGCCTATTACTCGGCCAACCCGGATTTCATCTGGGTAAGCGGAACCAGCCCCAACAACCGGGCGCAGGATGCCGTGCGGGTGCTTGGCGAGGCTGCCAGCTACGGCCTCACGCCTGCCGACTACACGGTCGACGTGCCAGCCGCCAGTTCGACACCGACAGACGACGCAGCCAAGTTGAAGGAACTCGTCCGTTTCGAGATGGCGCTGTCGGCGCGTGTCCTGCGTTACGCCCATGACGCCCAGAGCGGCCGTGTCGAGCCAAACCGCATGACCGGCTACTACGATTTCCCGGCCAAGCCGCTCGACATGGTGGGCGTGCTGAAGACACTTGCGCATACACAGGAAGTTCGCACCTATCTCGAATCGCGCCATCCGCAGAATGCGGAGTACCAGGCGCTGCGCGTCGAGCTGGAATCGCTGCAGGCGAGCGCCGAGAACGAGATCGTCGTCGATCCCAAGCTGCTGCTGAAGCCGGGCGAAACCAGCCCCGAACTGCCGAAGCTGCTGTCGCTGATAGCGCGCAATCTCGACGACGAGATGGGCGGCACCTATGGCGAGGTGCTGTCGCGGCTGGCAACCAGCGAAGTCTATGTTCCCGAACTGGTCCCGCTCATCAAGGCGGTGCAGCAGAAGGAAGGCATGAAGGGTGACGGCGTCATCGGACCGCGCACCGTCGCCTCACTGGCCGGGACGTCGAAGGCCGACAGGCTGCTCAAGGTTCAGGTGGCGCTGGAAGAGTTGCGCTGGCTGCCTTCCGACCTCGGCAGCCCGCGTGTTTTCATCAACCAGCCGGCCTTCACCGCAAGCTACATCGACGATGGCCAGGAAAAGCTGAAGACGCGCGCAGTGGTCGGCCGGGTCACCAACCAGACGGCCTTCTTCTACGACCAGATCAAGCAGGTCGATTTCCACCCCTATTGGGGCGTGCCGCAGTCGATCATCGTCAACGAAATGCTGCCGAGGTTGCGCAGCGATCCAGGCTATCTCGACCGGGCCGGCTACGAGGTGACGGATTCGCGCGGCAAGCACATCCCTTCGTCGGCGGTGAATTGGGGCGCGTATGGCGCCAACATTCCCTACAATGTGCGCCAGCAGCCGAGCGAGGCCAATGCGCTGGGAGAATTGAAGATCCTGTTCCCCAACAAGCATGCGATCTACATGCACGACACGCCGCAGAAATCGTTCTTCAAGCAGGACATGCGCGCGCTCAGCCATGGCTGCGTGCGCCTGCAGGATCCGCGTGGCATGGCGGCGGCGGTGCTCGGCACCTCCGTCGATTATATCGCGGAGAAGCTGAAGCACGGACACTCGACCGAGGATGTGACCCGCAAGATCCCGGTCTATGTCGCCTATTTCACCGCCTGGCCCGACATGTCCGGCAAGGTCGAGTATTTCAGCGACGTCTACGACCGCGACTCGCGGCTGAAGCAGGCCATGGACGCAACCGAGGCGGTTCGCTCACCCTCGAGCTAGTCGCCAACGCTCCGCAGCGGGCGTCGGAAACCGGCATCGCGGCCGGCGATCAGCCAGTAGACCAGCCCGGCCACCAGACCGGCGGCGGCGATGATGCCGATGTCGGCCCAGCGCTCCGGATCCATGTCCTCCGCCGCGCCCGGCCAGATCAGGAAGAAGCCGCCGGCCGCCGCGGCGGCGCCGAAGAGCATGTGCAGCAGGGCGCTGCGCAAGGAGAAGAACTCGGCGATCAACGCGAAGATCAGCGTCTGCGGCGCGGTCACCACAACCGTCAGGAAATAGATGAACATGCCGAGCGGCGGCACGACCAAGGCCGCGATCGGCGAGACGCCCATGAGGTCGAAATAGGCGGGCGCGCTGGGCAGGGAACTCAGTGCGGCATAGATCGCCACTACGGCGATCAGGCCAACCAATATGGCGACGAGATAGCCGGCGAGCATCATCAGGACGCGCTTCATCAAGTGCTTCGCAGTCGACATGCCCACCCCCGTGAAGCCCGTTCATTCTACAATCAGCCATCAATGGCGAATTGACGCAAGGGTAGACAAAGACTGCCAGGGTGATGGCCCGATGCTGACGGATGAAACCCGCTGCTCAGGCGCCGCCGCACATATGCTGCGAATCCGCCAGAGCCCAGGAACCTTTCGCGACGCCGCCGTTTCGTCGTTGAGAATGCGCAGAGGCAGCGCATTCGCGACGAGGATGTCCCTGCGAACCTTATTTTGGTTCGGCCGTCACAGGATCGAAGACGATTTCGACCTTTGCCTTGTCCGAGGTGTAGTAGGTGACGGTGTAGCCGTCCTTGTCCCAGTCGACCTCTTTCACGTAGCGAAATCCGTTACGCTGCTCGACCTTGGCGATGATCTCCGACAGCTTCTTGGCATTTGGTGGCGGCAGCGGATTTTCATCCGCGGCGAAAGCGGGCCCGGCGAAGAGAAGAACGGCGACGGAGGTCGCAAGCAGAAATCTGGACATGGTTTTCCCTCAAGTTTCGACGGAGGGAAACTCGCTGGTGTATCGGTTGGTTCCGGAGAGCAAGGAACCGTTCGACCCGGGCCGACATTTGTCTCTCGTCCCAGTAACCTTTTGTCTTGCGTGCCAGCAAGCTTTCAAGAGAATTTGGTCGCGACCGAACATCCAACGATTTCTTCAAGTTGGATGGTGGGCGATGCAGGGATTGAACCTGCGACCCCACCCGTGTGAAGGGTGTGCTCTCCCGCTGAGCTAATCGCCCGCTCGTTGCCCGAAGGCCAAGCGAGCCGCGATATAAGGGAGGCCGGCCCGTTAAGTCAAGGCGGTGTCTGGTGTTCCCGCACAGATCGGATTTGCGGTCCCGCCATGGCCCGTTCAGGAGAGATTTTCATCGCCGGCGCTCAGTGTGCGGCGGCGCCGATCAGCCCTTGCGCCAGATCGAGCGTCAAAGCATCAAAATGCGATATCACCGTCGAGGGCTCGAACTCGCGCACATGACGGTCGGTGTAGCCGAAGTCGACGGCGACGACAGGAATGCCGGCGGCCTTGGCGGTGTCGATATCGGTTTGCGAATCGCCGACCATCAAGGCGCGGTGCGGATCGCCGCCGGCCAGTTTGATGGTTTCGATCAGGTGGCGCGGATCGGGCTTGCGGAACGCGAACGTATCCTGTCCGGCAATTGCCGCGAAATGCCTGGTCAGGCCGAGCGCCTCGATCAGCGCCAGCGAGTTGGCTTCGTATTTGTTTGTGCAGATGGCCAGCAGATAGCCGGCCTTCTCAAAGCGGGCGATCGCCTCGATCACGCCGGGGTAGGGGCGGGATTTGCCCGGAATATTGTCGGTGTAGTGATCGAGGAACAGTTTCAGCAGCCGATCGTGCTCCTCGACCTTGAGGGATCGTTGCTGCGCGGCATGCGCCCGTTCGATCATCACCCGGCCGCCATGCCCGACGAAGCGTTTGAAGCCGGCCTCGTCGACGGCCGCCAGTTCGCTGGCCGCCAGGCTGTGGTTGAGGCTGTCGAGCAGGTCCGGCGCCGTGTCAATCAGCGTCCCATCGAGGTCGAACACGATGATCGGGCGACTCATGATCCATCCTGAGCGGGTTTGTGCATCGGCAGGCGATAGCGGCTGCGACGCGCTAAGGCAAGCAGACTCGTGGCGCCGTCGCCGAGGGCTTTGACCCGGCCTGCAAAAATGCTAGGAGCCCGAAACGCCAAAGCGCGTCGCGTCGAAACGGACCCATGCGACGCGCTTTTGGTCTTTGTTTCATGCATGTCGTTTTCCCAGAACCGAGGTCACTTTTGGGCGACATGCATCATGTTTCGGGGCAGCAAGCAGTATGGATGCCAGACAATTGAAGGTCGAGGCCGCGCGGGCCGCCCTTGCCCATGTCAGCGACGGCATGCGGCTTGGCATTGGCACCGGCACCACCGCCGAGGAGTTCGTGCGGCTGCTGGCCGACAAAGTTGCCTCCGGCATGACCGTAACAGGCGTGCCAACCTCGGAACGCACTGCTGCGCTGTGCCGCGAACTCGGCGTGCCGCTGTCGACGCTGGAGGAAACACCCGAGCTCGATCTCACCGTTGACGGCGCCGACGAGGTCGACCCGGAACTGACATTGATCAAGGGCGGCGGCGGCGCATTGCTGCGCGAGAAGATCGTGGCCGCGGCCTCACAGCGCATGATCGTCATCGCCGACCGTTCGAAGATGGTCGAGACGCTCGGCCGGTTTCCTCTTCCCATCGAAGTCAACCAGTTCGGACTGCGCGCGACCGAGATCGCCGTGGCCGTGGCGGCTGGAAATCTCGGCCTTTCCGGTCCGGTGACATTGAGGATGACGGGAGGCCAGCCTTTTGTTACAGACGGCGGCCATTTTATCCTCGATGCATCTTTTGGCCGCATTCCGGATACAAGAGCGCTTTCGAATGCTCTCCACGCCATTCCTGGCGTGGTCGAGCATGGTCTTTTCATCGGGCTGGCGTCAGCGGCCATTATCGCCGGCGGCGACGGCATCCAAACTGTCCATGCCGCCCGAAAACCAGGGAGTTCTATCGATCATGATGTTGCATAACCGGGTTCGCCGTCTTTCCGTCCTCGTGGCGGCTTCGGCCGTCTTCGCGTTCTCCTCGCCTGTCTTCGCGCAGGACGTCACGGAATCGCATCTGAAGGCCGCACGCGCGGCAGTCGCCGCGATCCACGCGACCGACCCGTTCGACAACATCCTGCCGCAGGCCGCCGCGGCGCTCGAATCGCAGCTCATCCAGAAGAACCCTGACATGCAGGAGCTGATCGGCAAGACGATCAACGAGAAGGCGCTGGCGATGGCCTCACGCCGCGCCGACCTCGAGAAGGAAGCGGCTCTTGCCTATGCGAAGGTGTTTTCCGAAAAGGAACTCACCGACATCGCGGCCTTCTACAGCTCCGAGTCCGGCAAGAAGCTGCTCGACAGCGGCCCGACCGTGACGCGCGACCTCGTCAAGGCCGCCGACATCTGGCAGAACGGCGTAGCTCGCGATCTTGCCCAGCAGGTCGGCGAAACGCTGGCGGCGGCAGCAAAAGCGAAGGCGCCGGCTGCGCCTGCGCCCGCCGCCGATGGCGCCGCTCCGGCCGACAATGCGGCCCCGGCGGATGGCGCCGCGCCCGCGGACGGGTCGGCTCCTGCCGACGACACGCAGAACTGATCCTGCATTTCAAACGCGGCCTTTTCGGCCATCTGTAAAGCCCGGCCTGTCCGGGCTTTTCTTTTGGTGGTTTGCGGCCTACCTGTCACTCACATTTTTGGCGTTCAAGGAGCCGCTTCATGGCCGGTTATGATTACGACCTCTTCGTCATCGGCGGCGGCTCCGGCGGCGTGAGGGCGGCGCGGGTCGCGGCAGCGCTCGGCAAGCGCGTCGGCATCGCCGAAGAGTACCGTTTCGGCGGCACATGCGTCATCAGGGGCTGCGTGCCCAAGAAACTCTATGTCTATGCCTCGCAATTTCCCGAGCATTTCGCGGACGCCGCCGGCTATGGCTGGACGGTGCCGGAAGCCAGTTTCGACTGGCGGACGCTGGTCGCCAACAAGGACCGCGAGATCAGCCGCCTGGAAGCGATCTACAAGAAGAACGTCGAGGGCTCGGGCGGCGAGACCTTTCATTCGCGGGCGATGATCGTCGAGCCGCACGTGATCCATCTCCTGAGCGAGGACCGCACCGTAACCGCCGATCAGATCCTGATCGCCAGCGGCGGCCGTCCGGCGGCGCATCCGGCACTGCCCGGCCACGAACACTGCATCTTCTCCAATGAGGCTTTCGACCTTAAGGAACTGCCGAAGGCGATCATGATCGAGGGCGGCGGCTATATCGCGGTCGAGTTCGCGAATATCTTCCACGGCCTCGGCGTAGACACCACGCTGGTCTATCGCGGCAAGGAAATTCTTGGCCGCTTCGACATGGACCTGCGGCGCACGCTGCATGAGACGATGGAAAAGAAGGGGATAAAAATCCTTTGCCATTCCGTCTCCGAATCGGTCAGCAAGCGACCGGACGGGCGGCTCGACGCGCAGCTCATCAGCGGGCAGGTGCTGACGGTCGACCAGGTGATGCTGGCCATCGGCCGTATCCCCAACACCGAGAATATGGGGCTGGAAGGCGTAGGCATCGAAATGACCGCCGCGACGGGTGCGATCAAGGTCGATGACTATTCCCGCACCAACATCGACAATATCTGGGCAATCGGGGATGTCACCAACCGCGTGCAGCTGACGCCGGTGGCGATTCACGAAGCGATGTGCTTCGTGAAGACGGCGTTCAAGGGCAATCCGACGGCGCCCGACCACGACACGATCGCGACCGCCGTCTTCTCGCAACCGGAAATCGGCACGGTCGGCTTGTCGGAGGACGAAGCCGTCAAGCGTTTCGCCGATATCGAAATCTATCGCGCCAGCTTCCGGCCGATGCGCCACACGCTGTCGGGCCGTGACGAAAAGATGCTGATAAAGCTGGTCGTCGACGGTGCTTCGCGCAAGGTTCTCGGCGCTCACATACTGGGGCCGGATGCCGGCGAAATGGCACAGCTGCTCGGCATTCCCCTGAAGGCGGGGCTGACCAAGGATGATTTCGACCGCACGATGGCCGTGCATCCGACCGCGGCAGAAGAGCTCGTCACCATGTACAAGCCGACCTATCGTGTGAAGGACGGCGAGCGCGTCTGACGCCTAGCCTGTCGACGCGCCGCCGCCAGCCTTGGCCGGCGGCTGCAGTCCAACCGCTACAGCAACGTGCCGCGCAGGATGACCAGCGCCACCGAGAAATAGATCACCAGTCCGGTGACATCGACCAGCGTGGCGACAAACGGCGCGGATGCGCTGGCCGGGTCGAAACCGATCCGTTTCAGGGCGAACGGCAGCATCGATCCCGACAGCGAGCCGAAGGTGACGATGCCGACCAGTGCAGCACCAACCGTCGCGGCAATCAGCGGCCAATGCGGGCCATAGTCGTAAAAGCCCATATATTGCCAGAGCGCGATGCGGCAGACGCCGACCACGCCGAGCATGGCGCCGAGCACGAGACCGGTAGGCAATTCGCGCAACGCCACCCGCCACCAGTCGCGAAGGCCGATCTCGCGCAGCGCCAGCGCGCGGATGACCAGCGAGGTCGCCTGCGAGCCGGAATTGCCGCCGGAGCTCATGATCAGCGGGATGAATAGCGTCAGCACGATCGCTTTCTCCAGCTCGCCCTCATAGCTTTGCATCGCATTGGCCGTCAGCATCTCGCTGACGAACAGCGCGCAGAGCCAGCCGCCACGCTTCTTGATCATGGCGAGGAAGCTCATCTTCATATACGGCTCGTCCAGAGCCTCCATGCCGCCGAAGCGATGCACGTCCTCCGTGGTCTCCTCGATCATCGTGTCGATGATGTCGTCGATGGTGACGATGCCGAGGATCTTGCCGTGGTCGACCACCGGAACGGCGAGCAAATCGTATTTGGAGATCGTCTGCGCCAGGTTTTCGCGGTCGGTCAGCGGGCTGACCGTCACCGGCATGCGGTCGGGCGCCACCGACAGGATCGAGTCATCAGGCTCACCGGTGATGAGCCGGCGTAAACCCGTCGACCGCACCAGGAGGTGTGTCTGCGGATCGACGATGTAGATTGCATAGATGGTCTCGCGCGTCCGCTCGACCTTGCGGATGTAGTCGAGCGTGCGCCCGACGGTCCAGTCGGAGGGAACGCTGACGAATTCCGTCGTCATGATCGAGGCGGCGCTGCCTTCGGGATAGCCCAGAATGGAAAGCAGGGTCGCGCGCAGTGGCGGGGCCAGTGCGCCGAGCAGCTCGGAGCGCGCCGGCTCGTCGAGCTCGCGCAGGATGTCGGCCGCACGGTCGACGGACATGGCGGTGAGCAGCCTACTTGCCTTGGGACGGGGCAGGGCCTCCGCCAGTTCGGGCGCGCTCTCGAGCTCAGGCTGATCGAAGATCTCGACCAGCCGTTCGAAGGGTACGGCGCAAAGCAACTCCGTCGCGGTTTCGCGCGATTCATGATTGAGCGCGTCGACAACGTCGGCGACGTGGTCATTGGCAAGGATGCGGGCGATGGCGACGGCCTCGTCGTCCGCTACCGGGAAAAAATCGTTCATGGTTCACTCCTTGCCGTCCGGCAGGACATGAACCATTCAGGTCACGTCTAGGCGGACGGCGGTTGCGTTCGACTGTGACTGTCGCCAGGCATGGCGCGGTGACCTTTCCGCTTGCGGGTTCGATTTTGACTGTCTGCAAGCCGGCGCAACATAGGAGCGCGCCTTGCCGAGTCAATCGCGGTGAGGGAGGAAAACAGTGCCGAACGGCGCTGATCGCAAGACTGTGATCACTGCCCGCCGTTTGACGCGGCAAGTCCCGGTGACGTCACCGTTATTTCTGCTTCAGCCGGCGCGAGAAACGCGTCCATTTGTCCTCGACCGGCCTTGGCTGGGCCAGGATCGTGGTGAGTTCGAGGGGCAGGCTCGGGGTCAGCGGCTTCTTCGTGGCGACGCCGTCGGCAATCAGGACCATCGAGTGGTAGAACTCGGTCCCGGCAGCCGATCTCGGTGCCACGGCCTCGTGCATGACACTGATCACCGTCACATCGGGGCAGTTGTCCTTGATGGCCTGGTGGAAGGCAATCTTGCCGTCAGGGTCGAGAGCACCGGTCGCCTCGTCGAGGAACAACAGTCCCGGTTGTTGCAGTATGATACGAGCCACCACCAGCTTCTGTTTCTGGCCGCCCGACAGGACCTGATCCCAGCTTTTGCCCTCGCGGCTTTCATTGGCCATGTGTTCGATGAAATCGCCAAGGCCAGCCTTGTGCAGCGCCGACGCGACCTGGGCATCGCCATGGTCGCGTTCGGAGCCCGGCAGGCAAACCAGCTGCTTCAAAGACACCTGCGGCAGCTTGACCTCCTGGGCGGCATAAAAACTCTTCACGCCCTCGGGGAAGACGATGGTGCCGCGACCATAGGGCCACAGGCCGTTGATCGCCTTGATCAGCGAGGTCTTGCCGCAACCGGATTCACCTTTCAGGAAGGTCCATTCGCCGCGCCGGAAGCGCAGGTTGGCGGAGCTGAGGAAGGGCGTCGCGTCCTCGCCCTGATGCGCCAATTCCAGCTTCTGGATGGTCAGGCCGAAAACCGGATTCTGGCTGGCGTAGTGGAAATCGGAACGGCCGCTCTGGCTGTAAAATACCTGTGGGTGCTGGACATTCTCGATCGCGTTGGCGAGCTCCGTCACGCGCTGGCTGTTGGCGCGAAGCGTGGCGATGGCGGGCATGACATGGATGAACCACGAACACTGGCTGATGAGCTGGGCCACCATTTCGGAGCCGGTGATGTAGCCCTTATAGTCCAACCGGCTGTGGATGAACGGCACCAGGCCAGGAGCATAGGCCACAATACGGGCGCCGACGAAGTTGTAGATCAACTCGAACGACATATAGCTGCTGTTGACGACATTCAGCCGTCCCCAGGTGCGATCGATGTCGACATAGAGCCGGTCGTGCATCATTTTCTGCACACCCTCGCCATGTGAGGCGGCGACATGGAAACTGCGGCGCAGAAATGTCGTCAGTTCGCTACGATAGCTTCCCTCCGCCTTCTGCATGCGAATATTGAGTCGTTCCAGCAGGCTGCCGAGCTTGACTGCGATCCAGGTGTTGAGGGGCACGTAAGTGGCGACCGCGAGAAGGGCGAGAATAGCGCTGCCATAGCTGCCAAGGAACTCCAGACCTTTGACCTCCACGGACGATTGCAACAGGTTCTGGCCGATAAAGTAGAGCGAAGTCGCCAACCCCAGCACGCCCATGGCGAGGCCGATCGCACCGCCGGTCATGTCCTTGATCGATTCCTGGATGCGCTGGTCGACATTGTCGGGCGCAACGATGCCGCCGTCCGCGGCACCATGTTGAGCATGGAAATGGGTATGGTTGCCGTCGAGCAGGGCCTGGTTGAATTGGTCGTTCAGCCAGCCACGCCATTTGCGGTGCAAGGTTGCCGAGACGAGATTGCGTATACCGGTAAAGCCGGCATCCTTGAGCAGGACCAGCAGTACCAGTACACCGGCGTTGGTCAGGATTGTCTCCAGCGGGCGGGTGTTGGCTGCGTCGTGCAGGAAGGCGATCGAATTCACCAATTCGCCCGAAGCCATGGCGAACCACACGCTGGCCTTGCTGGACAGCGCGGTGAGCAACGCGATCACCAGCGTCAGCGTCCAGGCTTCCTTCCAGCGGTCCGAGACCCAGTAGGCTCGCATGAGCCCCCAGAAATTGCGCATCGAGGATACCGGCGTCAAATGCGACTGCCCTGCGGCGTCGCGGTGTAGTCCATCCGGTACTGACTCTTGCGATCGTCTGCCGATCCGAATCACGATCCCGCCCAAACCTTTTTTGTTTTGTTACGGATGGTAACACCAATTGATCATTTTCTCTTAATTTTAAACCCGGCCGACCGGATTGCCGCCGCGGCCGTTGCCCCGAGGCAACAGATCGATGGTTGGATTGCCATCGAAACGACTGACCAAGATCCGGAAATGTCTATTTATTTCAGTCTGTTGGAAGCCACGAACCTTGCTGCTGTCGACCTTCCCCAAGGGAAGCTTCGTACACGGCTTTGTGAATCAAAAAACGTTTGGGCTGGCGGATTTTCTTATTGAGCACAGACCAGAACTCCGGAAAGCACGCCGCCCTTGACGTCTGATTCCTTGACGTCGTCGTCCTTGCCGGAGCGACGTCGCCAGGTGGCGCTACGGAAACAGTTGGCGTGCAAGATCATTCTCCGTCGACCAAGGAGTCGACCTGCACCGGCGCCCAACGGCCACGGATTTTCGTCAGCAAGGCTGAAATGATAGTGAGACAGCGTCCGCTCATGTTGTCGGCGGAGTGAGCTGGCCTCAGCCGGCCTTCTCCAACTCCCCACGCGCCTTGGCGGCCGCGACCTGACGGATCGCATCAGCCAACGTGTCCGCGTCCTGCGCGCCCATCACGGCATATTTCCCCTCGAGCAGGAAGCACGGCACGCCTGTGATCCCCATGCGCGAAGCGGTGGCGATTTCCGTTCGAACCGCCTCGACATCGGCATCGCTCGGCAAGAGCGTTTCAACGACCGAGGCGTCCATGCCGGCCTCGCGGGCAGCTTCGACCAGCACGGTGTGGTCGCCGATGTTGACGCCTTCCTCGAAATTCAGCTGGAACAGGCGGCGCACCAGCCGGTTCTGAATGTCCTCGCCGGCGGCACCGGCCCAGCGTATCAACCGATGCGCGTCGAGCGTATTCGGCGCCACCTTGATGGCGTCGAAGGCAAAGGAAATGCCCTCGGCCTCGCCAAGTGGTTCGATGCGGGTATGAATTTCGCGAATGCGCTCGTCGCTGCCGAACTTGGCCAGCATGTATTCGCGGCGGTCCTTGCCTTGCGGCGGAATGGTCGGATCGAGCTGGAACGGCCGCCAGCGTATATGCACTTCGACATCTCCGGCCGCGGCGACCGCCTTGTCCAGCCGCTTCTGACCGATGAAGCACCACGGGCAGACGACGTCCGACACCACATCGACGGTTATGGCGTTCGCTTCGCTCATCTCTATCTCCGGATTTTCAGTTCGGTTTGCGCCACCAGGTCGGCAGCTGGTAACCGAATATGGGCGTCTTTCGCGGATGTTCCAGATAATTCCAGTAAGCAAGCCACTGCTGCGTGTTGTACTGCATCGGCACCATGTAATGGCCGGAGATCAGCAGCCGGTCGAGAACGCGAACCGCCGCGACGTAATCCTCCTTCGAACGGGCTCGCAGCATTGCGTCGATGGCCGCATCTATCGCCGGATCGGCGACGCCGGCGAGATTGAACGATCCCTCGGTCCTGGCCGCGGCGGACGACCAGCGCCCGATCTGCTCGATGCCAGGGGACAACGAATTGTTGAAGCCGCTGGAGCCGATCAGCACCTCGAAATCGAAACGCTGCTTGCGCGACTGGATCTGGTCGCCGTCCAGGCTGCGAATGCTGACATTGATGCCGATCTTCTCCAACGTGCGCTGATAGATGCCGGCCAGACGCTCTTCGTCCTGCGAGGCGGTCAGGATCTCGAAGCCGAAAGGTTTACCGTCGGAATCGAGCATCGTGCCATCGTTCACGTGGTAGCCGATGCTTTTCAGAAGATCGAAGGCGGTCTTCAGCACCTTGCGGTCCTGGCCCGAACCGTCCGTCACCGGCGGTTTCCAGGTGCCGTCCATGACGTCGGCCGGCACGCGGCCGGGGTAGGGCGCCAAAAGTGCCTTTTCCCTGTCGTCAGCCGGATGGCCGAGCGCTGAAAGTTCGGAATTCTGCCAATAGCTCATCGTGCGGGTGTACTTGCCGCCGAACAGATTCTTGTTGGCCCATTCGAAATCGTAAAGCATGCCGAGTGCGCGCCGAACCACCGGGTTGGAAAACTTCGGCAGCCTCGTGTTGAAGAGAAAACCGGTCACGACGGGCGGAATGCCGGTGTCGAAGGTTTCAGAAACCACGTCGCCCCTATGGAAGGCGGGAAAGTCGAGATCGCGCTCGCGTTTCACCGGATCGCCGTCGTCGTCGATGGCGCAAAGCCCCTTCTTGAAGGCTTCGAGCTTGGCGTTGGCGTTGAGAAAATACTCGATGGTGATCTGGTCGTAATTGTCGAAACCGCGCTTGGCGGGAACGTCCTTGCCCCAGTAGTCGGGGTTGCGCTTGAAGACGATGCGCTGGCCGGGCGTCACTTGCGCGATCCTGTAGGGACCGCTGCCGATCAACGGCTTCAGCGTCGTCTTGTCGAAAGTGTCGATGTCGAAAGCGTGCTTGGGGATGATCGGCGTCAGCGCGATAATCAGCGGAAACTCACGATCGGCCTTGTCGTTGAAGGTGAAGCGCACGCTATGATCGTCGGTCTTTTCGAGCTTGGCGATCCTGGCCATGCGATCGCTGTAGGGCGGCCGGCCTTTCTGCGTATAGGCATCATAAGTGAACAGCACGTCTTCCGGCGTCACCGGCTGACCATCCGACCATTTGGCATTCGGGTTGAGATGGAATTCGATGCTCTTGCGCTCGGGGTCCATGTCGGCGGTGTCGGCCAGAAGTCCGTAGAGGGTAAAAGCCTCGTCGGCACTGCGCTGCATCAACGGCTCGAAGACCAGATTGCCGAAGATCGTGTCCATCATGCCGCGCGCCGTCGTGCGCAGGCTTTTCAGGATGAAAGGGTTCAGATTGTCGAAACTGCCGACGACGCAATAGGTGATGCTTCCGCCCTTCGGAGCATCGGGATTGACGTAACTGAAATGGGTGTAGTTCGGCGGCAGGGCCGGTTCGCCCTGCATCGCGATCGCGTATTTCGGTTCCGACAGCGCCGGTGACGACGACAGGGTGAAAAGCGATATTGCCGTGACCAGCCAAACAAGAACGCGGCCCATGACCGTCTCCTTAACAGGTCGGCTTGATGATTCGGTCCGCACCCTAGCACGGGGCAACTGCGTGGCGACCAATGGCGTCATCAAGAATTACAAGCGGGCGGGCTGGATTCGACACCGCTTGCAGTGTAACACGCCGTCCGAAGTCATTCTGTTGCCTCATTTTGGCAACAGGTAGCTGGACCACACGGCACGAAGAAGCCGGTCCCGGGATCATTGAGAGGAAGTAGACGACATGACGAGCCTGAACAGCAACGCGTACCGCCTGTCGGTCATGGCCGCAGGCGTGGTTGGCTTTCTCGGCGCAGGACTTCCTTCTGCTTCCGCGCAGCAGCAGCCGCAGATTCCGCAGGGCTGGTTCAAGGCCTGCACCAAGCAGGAAGACGTCGACATCTGCAACGTCCAGAACATCGTCACGGCTGGCAACGGCCAGCTCGTCACCGGTGTCAGCCTGATCGAGCTCAAGGGCAAGGTGAACCGCAAGGTGTTCCAGGTGACGGTCCCGACCGGCCGCCTCGTGCCTCCCGGCATCGGCCTGCAGATCGACGCCGGCAAAGCGCAGAAGCTCGACTATGTCATCTGCTTCCCGGATCGTTGCGTGGCCGAAGTGCCGCTGACGGACCAGCTCGTCGCTTCCTTCAAGAAGGGTCAGGGGATCACGCTGACCTCGATCAATTTCCAGAACCAGGCCAATCCGATCAAAATCGCGCTGCAGGGTTTCAGCGGCGCCTATGACGGCCCCCCACTGCAGCAGTCGGACATCGAGGACCGGCAGAAGAAGCTCCAGGACTTCGTCGCCAAGAACAACCAGGACTTCGCCAAGAAGCTCAAGGACGAGCAGGACAAGGCGAAGACCGCCAACTGATCCGCCATCGGATCATTATCGGGTCAAAAAAGCGGGGTCATGCCCCGCTTTTTTCATGTCTGGCCGTTCCCGGTATGCCGGAAGTCAGTGCCTGGACTGCCGTTTCGGCGCGTAGCGCCCATCCGGCTTCTTGTCGAACATTTCCTTGATCTGCGGATGGCGGACGGGTTCTCCCGACTGATCCTCGAGCAGATTCTGCTCTGAGACATAGGCGATGTATTCGGTTTCCGAATTCTCGGCGAGCAGGTGGTAGAACGGCTGGTCCTTGCGTGGCCGTACGTCGGCGGGGATGGCTTCGTACCATTCGTCGGTGTTGGCGAATTGCGGATCGACGTCGAAAATGATGCCTCGGAACGGGAACAGCCGGTGGCGAACCACCTGTCCGATCGCGAATTTGGCCGTTTTCATCGTACTCACCACTGAATTCCTTGACTTTATTTGGCGCAGACTCCGCAGCAATTCAATCCCGAGCGTCCGAGCGCCTTCAAAATAGGCGGAATGCGCAACAAGGTTTTGATGAACGTCGCGATACCGCGGCACAGCCCGCAAAATCGCTACCGCTGCCGCGTCGGCTTCCGCAGGCCGCCCGCAAGCGCCGCGAAGCCGCTGCCCGGACGCAGCCCTTCGCGCATGAAAAAGGCGCGAAGCGGTGCAAAACCACCAAGCACGCCGAGACCGACGCCACGCGCCATCTGCGCCGGCAACATATCGGAAAGGAGCGACACATTGAGCAGATTGACCGCGCTACTCCGCGCGAGGATGTCAGGCCGGCGTTTGAAATCGTAGGCTGCAAGGGCCTTGGCCGCGCCGGGATCTCCGCGATTTTCCGCTGCGATTCCAACCAGGTCGTCGATATCCCTGATGCCTAGGTTGAGGCCTTGCGCGCCAATCGGCGGGAATACGTGCGCCGCTTCGCCGACAAGCGCCACCCGTCGCGCCGCGAAACGCAGAGGGGTCACCGTCGATAATGGATAAATCTGGCGGCCCGGCTCCACGGTTACCCGGCCCAGCATCGACTGCATCTGTTTTTCGATCCGCAATGAAAGTGTTGCGTCATCCAACGCGGCAAGCTCCTTGGCGGTCTCGGGTTTGACCACCCAGACAAGGCTGGAGCGATTGCCCGGCAGCGGAACCTGCGTGAACGGGCCGGTCTCGGTATGGAACTCCGTAGAGGTGAAGCCATGCTCGCGGCTATGGCCAAAATTGAGGACGAGCGCCGCCTGAGGGTAGGCGCGCGCCACCGTCGAGATGCCCGCCGCCTCGCGCGCCGGCGACAGGCGGCCGTCGGCAGCGACCGCAAGCGATGCATTGATCTCGCTGCCGTCGGCCAGCGTGGCATGAGCTTTGGCGGCGCCGAGATTCCAGGTCTTCACCATCGATCTGCGCCATTCGATCCCGGAATGCGCGGCCACCTTGCCGGCGAGCGCTGGCCCGAAGACGCTGTTGGGCAGGTTCAGGCCGAACTGTTCCTCGTCGATTTCGCCGGCGCGGAAAGTGACGACGGGGCTGCGGATCAGCCGGCCGGTCGCATCGACAATGCGCATCACCTTCAACGGTGCGGCCTTGGGTCCGATGTCCTGGAGCACGCCCAGCCGTTCGAGTACCTTCAGGGCAGGTGTCATGAGCGCCGTGGTGCGGCCATCGGGAGCCGAAACCTCAGGCCCGGCGATCGTCACCGGAAAGCCGGCATCGGCGAAGGCAAGCGCAGCGATCAACCCCGCGGGCCCCGTGCCTGCGATCAGTATCCGCGCTGTTTCCTGATGCTCCAAGGTCGGCTTCCGGCTTGCTGTGCGAGGCGGCCATCAGACCTGCCAGTCGAGAGACGCATATAGGGCAGATCATGCGGCTTGATCAACGCGGCGATTCGGCCCATTCGAGTCTCATGACCGGCCAACAGGATGATTTCAGCCACCTCGATCGCGCCGGCCGCGCCACGGCAAACGTCGCACGCAACCCGCGCTTGACGATCAACGTCGTCGTCGGTGCAAGCATCGCGATGGCCTGGCTGCTGCTTGCCGCGATGGCGATTCGTAGCGCCGAAGCCCAGATCGGCGCGCCAGGCGACGCTTTGTTGCGTAACTTGCCGCGACTGCCGTTACCGGCCGTCCTCGAACGGTTCTTCGCGCTCTGTCTTTCCCCGGCGCCGCTGGACGCAAGCATCGGGCCGCGGACCCTGGCGCTCATCCTCATGTGGTTTCTCATGGCCATCGCCGCGATGCTGCCATCCGCGGCGCCAATGATCCGAATTTATTGCGAGATCGCCGATACGGCGCGGATCAAGGGGGAGCCGGTCGTCCATCCGCTGGTGCTGGTTGCCGGCTATATCTGCGTCTGGCTTGCCGCCTCGATGCTGTTTGCGGCACTGACACTTGCCGTCCACGCATTCGCCGCCTCGGGGGGAATATTCGATCCGGTGCTTGGCGTTGCCGGTGGGCTCGCCTTGCTGGTTGCCGGCCTCTACCAGTTCAGCGACCTCAAGGAGGCCTGTCTGACGAAATGCCGGAACCCGTTCTCGATCCTGTTTTCGAGCTGGAGCGCGAGAACCGTCCGCGTCTTCCGGCTCGGCGTCGCGCAAGGCATCTGGTGCCTGGGATGCTGCTGGGCATTGATGCTGGTGATGTTCGCAGTCGGCGTGATGAATGTCTTCTGGATGGCGCTGATCGGCATGTTCACCCTGATTGAAAAACAGGCGACGGGTAGTCTTCCAACCCGGCTGGCTGGTGCGATACTGCTTGTCTGGGCAGCCGCGCTGCTAGTAGTCTCGCTATGAGTGGGGGAAATTCGATGGCCGATCAGAGCTGGGCAATGAAAGGAGAGCTCGTACTCTCCTGCAATTGCACGGTTTTTTGCCCTTGCGTCTTGTCGCTCGGCAGTCATCCTCCGACCGAGGGCTATTGCCAGACTTGGGCGGGTTTTCGTATCGACGCCGGCCATTTCGACGAGGTCGACCTCTCCGGCCTCAATCTCGGGCTGATCATGGAAATCCCCGGTTACATGAGCCGCGGCAACTGGACCGCGGGCCTGTTCATCGACATCAGGGCCTCGGTCTACGCGGTCAAGGCTTTGACCAAGATCTTTACCGGCAAGGCCGGCGGGACCACGTCGCTGCTCTCGATCCTGGTCGGCAAATTCCTGGGCGTCGAACAGGTGCCGATAACCTACGAGACGCGGGACAAGACGCGTATTTTCCAGGTACCGAAGATCATCGACGGGGCGGTCACACCAATCGCGGGCAAGGACCGCGAGAAGGATACGGTGATCACGAATTCCGAATACTGGATCGCGCCGGAGATCATCGTGGCCAGGTCCGACAAGAGCAAGATGCGGGCCTTTGGCCGCAACTGGAATTTCGGAGGCCGCTCGGCCGAAATCTGCAAGCTGGATTGGCAGGGCCCGTGAGAAAGAACACAAAGGCCCGCAAGATCGCCGGGAAGATCACCGACCGGATTCCGCGGCCGAAGAAGAAGGTCACCTGGCCGCAGGCGCGCGCGTTTTCGGTGCATCTGCTGACCGCCTCCGGTTCGTTCCTGGCTTTCCTGTCGCTGGTCGCGGCGAGCGAGGAGCGCTGGACGGCCATGTTCTGGTGGCTCGGACTGGCGCTGTTCGTCGATGGTATCGACGGGCCGATCGCCCGGAAGTTGGAGGTCAAGGAAATCCTGCCGACCTGGTCCGGCGAACTCCTCGACAACATTATCGACTATGTGACCTATGTGCTGATCCCGGCCTTCGCGCTCTACCAGCGCGGCTTCATGGGCGAAGGCTTGTCGTTCCTGTCGGCGGCGATCATCGTCGTCTCCAGCGCGATCTACTATGCCGACACCGGCATGAAGACGAAGGAGAATTTCTTCAAGGGCTTCCCCGTGGTCTGGAACATGGTGGTGTTCACGCTGTTCGTCATCGAACCGGGACAATGGGTTTCCTTCGCGGCGGTGGTGGTGGCCGGCATTCTGACTTTTGTCCCGATAAACTTCATCCATCCGGTGCGGGTGGAGCGGCTGCGGCCGATCAATCTCGGCATGACGCTGTTGTGGTGCGCCTTCGGCGCGCTTGCGCTCGCGCAGGCGGCGCTCGCCGCTTTCTACGACCAGATCGGCGTGCTGGGCGAGCAGGTCAGCACGTTCACCAAGATCGGCATTTCCGTTTCCGGGCTCTACCTTGCAACCATTGGCGGTCTCATGCAGTTGTTTCCAAACCTCGGCGCCAAAAAGGCCTGACCAGCCGCTCTTCAAGGAATCCCGTCCATGTCCAAAGCGATCCGCATCCACGCCAATGGCGGCCCCGAAGTCCTGACCTATGAGGACGCCGATCCCGGCCAGCCGGGTTCGGGACAGATCCTGGTCAGGCATACCGCGATCGGTCTCAACTTCATCGATGTCTATCATCGCTCGGGCCTCTATCCGCCGCCCGGCGGGTTTCCGCTCACTCCCGGCAGCGAAGCCGCCGGCGTGGTGCTGGAAGTCGGCCAGGGCATCGACTGGCTGAAGCCGGGCGACCGGATTGCCTATGCCGTGACGACGGGGGCTTATGCGCAAGAGCGCGTCATCGATGCCAGCAAGGTCGTCAAGGTGCCGGACGGCATCAGCGACGAACAGGCCGCCGCCATGATGCTGAAGGGCATGACCGCGGAATATCTCTTGCGCCGGACCTTCAAGGTGAAGGCAGGCGACACGATCCTGTTTCATGCCGCGGCCGGCGGCGTCGGGCTCATTCTGGGCCAATGGGCGAAGCATCTCGGGGCGACGGTCATCGGCACCGCCAGCTCTGCCGACAAGATCGAACTGGCCAAGGCACACGGCTTCGCTCATGTCATCAACTACAAGGAACAGGATTTCGTCGCCGGCGTGGCCGCAATCACAGGCGGTGGGAAATGCGACGTCGTCTATGACTCGGTCGGTAACGACACATTTCCGGCCTCGCTCGACTGCCTCAAGCCGCTCGGCATGTTCGTCAGCTTCGGCCAGTCCTCGGGACCCATCCCGCCGTTTTCAATGTCGCTGCTGGCGCAGAAGGGCTCGCTGTTCGCAACCAGGCCGACGCTGTTCGTCTACAATGCAAAACGTGAGGACCTCGACGCCTCCGCCGCCGCGCTGTTCGAGGTTGTGCTCAGCGGTGCGGTCGAGATCAAGATCAATCAGCGCTACGCGCTGAAAGACGCGGGCAAGGCACATCAGGATCTCGAGGGACGCAGAACGACAGGCACGACCGTCCTGGTTCCCTGACGACAGTTTGCCTTGGTTTTCAGCGTCCTGCCGCAGCGGCGGGCATTGTTTGCACGAAAAGCCGGCCAGCCGTATCCTTGTGTGACGAAGGCTAATCTTTACCCTTGAGTTTCCGCTGAAATTCTTGAAGCTCTTTCAAGTTGGGTGCTGCTTTCGCACGAGAGCCGGCCGCGCATACGATGCTTGCGGGAACACAGAACATGTCCGGTAATCCGGATGGGAGGCACTGTGAGTGCAAATCATGATGGGGCGAACCTGCTCGAGGTTCGTGGCCTGACCAAGATATTCGGCACGCTGACAGCGTGCGACCATATCGACCTCAACATCGCCAAAGGTGAAATCCACGCTTTGCTCGGCGAGAACGGCGCCGGCAAATCGACGCTGGTCAAGATGCTGTTCGGCTCGCTGGAGCCCAATTCGGGCGAGATTTTCTGGAACGGTCAAGCGGTGCGGATCACCAGCCCGGGCGTTGCCAAGAAGCTCGGCATCGGCATGGTGTTCCAACATTTTTCGCTGTTCGAGGCGCTGACGGCAGCCGAGAACATCGCGCTGTCGCTCGATGACGGCTCGCCGATCAGCAGCATCGCGGCCAAGGCGAGGGCACTTTCCTACAGTTACGGCCTGCCGCTCGATCCGGAATCGCTGGTCGGCGACCTTTCGGTCGGCGAACGCCAGCGCATCGAGATCATCCGCTGTCTGCTGCAGACGCCACAACTCATCATCCTGGACGAGCCGACATCGGTGCTGACGCCGCAGGAAGCCGACAAACTGTTCGAAACACTGGAGCGGTTGCGTTCGGAAGGCAAATCGATCCTCTACATTTCGCACCGGCTCGAAGAGGTCAAACGCATCTGCGACCGCGCCACGGTGCTGCGGCACGGCAAGGTGGTCGGTCACTGCAACCCGCGCGAGCAGACAGCCTCATCGCTCGCGCGCATGATGGTCGGCAGCGAGGTGCAGGCCGTGGTGCGGGCGCCGGTCGAGGGGATCGAAACCGCGCAGCCGCTGCTCGAAATCCGCGGCCTCAACCGCAAGCCGGCGACGCCGTTTTCCATTCCGCTCAAGAACGTCAGCCTCAATGTCCGCGCCGGCGAGGTGATCGGCATTGCCGGTGTCGCCGGCAATGGCCAGGGCGAGTTCTTCGAGTCCGTCTCCGGCGAGGTTTTGCAGCACGATGCCGCCTCGGTGCGCATCCGCGGCAAGGACGCCGGCGGCCTCACCATTACCGGGCGGCGCCTGCTGGGGGCTGCCTTCGTGCCGGAAGAGCGTCTCGGCCATGGTGCCGCGCCGCGGATGAAACTCTCGGAAAACCTCTTGCTGTCGCGCCATGCCACGGACGGCAAGGCTTTTGTCGGCACCGGTGGCATGGTCAAGAGTGGCGCCGTCTACGCCGCCTCACAACGCATCATCGAGGCAATGGATGTTCGCAAAAGCGCGCCGGATCCTGAAGCGGCGGCACTTTCGGGCGGCAATCTGCAGAAATTCATCGTCGGCCGCGAACTCGACCGCCGGCCAAGCGTGATGGTGGTGAACCAACCGACATGGGGCGTCGACGCCGGAGCCGCCGCGCACATCCGCCAGGCCTTGATCGAGCTCTCTCGCAGCGGATCGGCCGTATTGGTGATCAGCCAGGATCTGGACGAGCTGTTCGAGATATCGGACGCGATCGCCGTCATGCACAATGGCGAACTCTCGAAGCCGATGCCGATCGCCGAAGCGACTTTCGAGAAGGTCGGCTTGCTGATGGGCGGCGCCGAACCCGGCCACGCCGAACACACGCTGGAGACGGCATGATGCGCCTCGAACTCGTCAAACGCCCGCAGCGCTCGGCGCTGTTTTCGATGCTGTCGCCGTTCATCGCCTTCGCGCTGACCATCATCGCCGGAGCCATTATGTTCGCGCTGCTCGGCGTCAACCCACTCAACGCATTCAAGATCTATTTCATCGAGCCGATCAGCCAGGTCTGGCAGTTGCATGAGCTGGCAATCAAGGCCGCACCGCTGATCCTGATCGCTGTCGGCCTGTCTGTCTGCTACAAGGCCAACATCTGGAACATCGGCGCCGAGGGCCAGTTCATCTTCGGTGCCATCTTCGGCTCCATCATTCCGGTGCTGTTTCCGCAATTCGAAGGCCCGCTGGTGCTGCCGCTGATGCTTCTGCTCGGCATGGTCGGCGGTGCGGCCTACGCGGCGATCCCCGCCTTGCTGAAGACCCGGTTCTCCACCAACGAAATCCTGACCAGCCTGATGCTGGTCTACGTCGCGCAGCTGTTCCTCGACTGGCTGGTGCGCGGTCCCTGGCGCGATCCGCAGGGACACGGCTTTCCGCAGACGATCCAGTTCGGCGACTCGGCCGTGCTGCCGGAGCTGATGCCCGATGCCGGGCGCGCCAATTGGGGCTTCGTCTTCGCCCTGGTTGCGGCGGTGCTGATCTGGATCCTGATGGGCCGCATGCTCAAGGGTTTCGAGGTCCGCGTGCTGGGTTCCAGCCCGAGGGCAGGGCGGTTCGCCGGCTTCGGCCTCAACCGCATGGTGTTCTTCGCCTTCCTGCTGTCTGGAGCACTCGCCGGCCTTGCCGGTATCTCGGAGGTTTCCGGCGCGATCGGGCAACTGCAGCCCGTGATTTCGCCCGGCTATGGCTTCACCGCCATCATCGTGGCCTTCCTCGGCCGCCTCAATCCGCTCGGCATCGTCGCCGCGGGCCTGGTGCTGGCGCTGACCTATCTCGGCGGCGAGGCGGTGCAAAGCGCGCTCGGCATTTCCGACAAGGTGGCGAGAGTGTTCCAGGGAATGCTGCTGTTCTTCGTGCTCGGCTGCGACACGCTCATCCATTACCGCATCCGCTTGATCGGCCTGGCGCTGACGAAACAGGAAGCCCCCGCCAAGCTCGAGGCCGCACCAAAGTTGAAGGAAGCCCGCTGATGGACATCACGGTCAACATCCTCCTGACCATCGCAACTGCGGCGACGCCGCTCTTGATCGCGGCGATCGGCGAACTGGTGGTCGAACGCTCCGGCGTGCTCAATCTTGGTGTCGAAGGCATGATGGTCATGGGCGCCGTCGGCGGCTTCGGAGCCGGTTACCTGACCGGATCGCCCTGGATCGGCCTCCTGGCGGCAATCGTCGTGGGAGCGCTTTTCTCCCTGCTGTTTGCCGTCATGACGCTGTCGCTGGCCACCAACCAGGTGGCGACCGGCCTGTCACTGACGCTGCTCGGCCTCGGCCTCTCCGGCATGATGGGAACGCGTTTCGTCGGCCAGCCCGGCGTCAGGTTGCCCAATCTCGACATTCCCGGCCTCAGCTCTATTCCGGTCGTGGGTAGGCTGCTTTTTGCCCAGGACCCTGTATTCTACATTTCGATCGCGCTGACGGCCGCGGTAATGTGGTTCCTGTTCAAGACGCGTACCGGGCTGACGCTGCGTTCGATCGGCGACAGCCACACATCGGCGCATGCGCTCGGCATCAAGGTCATCCGCTACCGCTACCTCGCGGTCATCTTCGGCGGCGCCTGCGCCGGTCTTGCCGGCGGGCATCTGTCGCTCGTCTATACGCCGCAATGGGTCGAGAACATGTCCGCTGGCCGCGGCTGGATCGCGCTGGCACTGGTGGTGTTCGCATCCTGGCGGCCGTGGCGGGTGCTGGCCGGCGCCTACATCTTCGGCGCGGTGTGGATCGGCCAGCTTCATGCACAGGCTTTTGGCATTCCGGTGCCCTCGCAGATGCTTTCTTCTCTGCCCTATCTGGCAACCGTCGTGGTTCTCGTTCTAATCTCGCGCAACAAGCGTCTGACGATGATGAACACGCCGGCCTCCCTGGGGCAGCCATTCGTTCCGGATCGTTGACAACAACAAAAAGACGGGAAGCTCCAAGGCTTAACACAGAGAGGTAACACAATGAAAAAACTGCTTATTGCCCTGATGACTACGACAGCGGCCTTGTCGCTGGCGGCGTCCGCGGAGGCTGCCGACAAGTTGAAAGCCTGCTGGGTCTACACCGGCCCGATCGGCGATTTCGGCTATTCCTACCAGCACGACCAGGGCCGCCTCGAGGTCGAGAAAGCGCTCAGCGACAAGGTCGAAACCGCCTATCTGGAGAACGTCTCCGAAGGCCCCGACGCCGACCGTGCTTTCGAGCGTCTGGCGCGCGAAGGCTGCAAGATCATCTTCGGCACCTCGTTCGGTTTCATGGACGCCGAAGTGAAGGTCGCCAAGAAGTTTCCCAAGGTGATGTTCGAGCACGCCACCGGATACAAGACCGGGGACAATCTCGGCATCTACAATGCGCGCTTCTATGAAGGCCGCTACGTGCTCGGCCAGATCGCGGCCAAGGAATCGAAGTCCGGCGTCGCCGGTTACATCGTCTCCTTCCCGATCCCGGAAGTGGTGATGGGCATCAACTCCTTCATGCTCGGCGCACAGTCGATCAATCCGAACTTCAAGGCCAAGATCGTCTGGGTGAACTCGTGGTTCGATCCGGGCAAGGAAGCGGACGCCGCCAAGGCGCTGTTCGACCAGGGCGCCGACATCATCGTCCAGCACACCGACTCGACCGCTCCCCTGCAGGTAGCCGAAGAGCGCAAGCTGCATGGCTTCGGCCAGTCGTCCGACATGATCAAGTTCGCGCCGCACGCGCAGCTGACCTCGCTGACCGACGAGTGGGGCCCTTACTATATCAGCCGCGTGCAGGCAGCCATCGACGGCACCTGGAAGCCGGACAATGTCTGGCTCGGCATCAAGGACGGCGCAGTCAAGCTCGCGCCCTTCACCAACATGCCTGACGACGTGAAGGCGATGGCCGAAGCGACCGAAAAGAAGATCGCCGGCGGCTGGAACCCCTTCACCGGGCCGATCGCCAAGCAGGACGGCTCGGCATGGCTGAAGGACGGCGAGGTCGCCGACGACGGCACGCTGCTCGGCATGAATTTCTACGTCAAGGGCGTCGACGACAAGCTGCCGCAGTAAGCGGCAGAGCACATTTCGATATGGAGAGGGCGCCGAGAGGCGCCCTTTTCATTTGGATGGAGAACCTGACGGGAGGGGCTCAGACAGCCGAGCCGTAGAGGTCGTAAGCGTCCGCACGCTCGATCTTGACGGTGACGATGTCGCCGGCGCGCATCGGGCGGCGCGACTGGATGTGGACCGAACCGTCGATCTCGGGCGCGTCGTATTTAGTGCGGCCTTTTGCCGACATGCCGTGCGCTTCGTCGATCAGCACCGGCAGGCGCTTGCCGACCTTCCTGGCAAGCTGCGTCGCCGAAATCTTCTGCTGGCGCTGCATGAAGCGATGCCAGCGCGCTTCCTTGATCTCCTGTGGCACCTGCTTGAGCCCAAGCTCGTTGGAGCGGGCGCCTCTGACCGGTTCGTATTTGAAGCAGCCGGCGCGATCGATTTTCGCTTCATCCAGCCAATCGAGCAGCATCTCGAAATCGTCGTCCGTTTCGCCGGGGAAGCCGACGATGAAGGTCGAGCGGATGGCGAGATCCGGGCACACGTCGCGCCAGCCGCGAATGCGCTCGAGCGTCTTTTCGCCGTGGGCGGGCCGGCGCATGTTCTTCAGCACCTGCGGCGAGGCATGCTGGAAGGGGATGTCCAGATAGGGAAGGATTTTTCCCTCGGCCATCAGCGGGATGACGTCGGCGACATGCGGGTAGGGGTAGACGTAATGCATGCGCACCCAGATGCCGAGCTTGCCCAGCTCCTCCGAGAGATCGACGAATTTCGCGCGCACTTCGCGGTCGCCGAACATGGACGTCTGGTACTTGATGTCGATGCCGTAGGCGCTTGTATCCTGCGAGATGACGAGCAGTTCCTTGACACCGGCCTTGGCCAGTTTTTCGGCTTCGCGCAGCACATCGGCAGCCGGCCGCGAGACGAGATCGCCACGAAGTGCCGGGATGATGCAGAAGGTGCAACGGTTGTTGCAGCCTTCCGAAATCTTCAAATAGGCATAGTGGCGCGGCGTCAGCTTGACGCCCTGCGGCGGCAGGAGGTCGATGTAGGGATCGTGCGAGGGAGGGGCAGCCTCATGGACGGCGGCCATCACGCTCTCATAGGCCTGCGGCCCGGTGATCGCCAGCACGTTGGGGTGCTTCTCGCGGATGATGTCCGGCTCGGCGCCCAGGCAGCCGGTGACGATGACCCTGCCGTTTTCCGAAAGCGCGGAGCCGATGGCGTTGAGCGACTCGTCGCGGGCGGAATCAAGGAAACCACAGGTGTTGACGACAACCAGATCGGCGCCGTCATGCTTGCGGGCGATTTCGTAGCCCTCGGCCCGCAGACGCGTGATGATGCGTTCGGAATCGACAAGGGCTTTGGGACATCCGAGACTGACGAAGCTGACGCGCGGGGCGGACATGGGCGATTTTCCAATGGACGCGAACCGGAAACACCGATCCGGCCCGCAGTCTCGACATATAACGGTTTGCATGGCTCCCGGCAGGAGCTCAATTCGGGCGGCGCAATAGCACGGCTTCCTCAATCAGGCAAACGGAGCACTAGGCCCAGGCCTGTGCGTCAGTGCCCGCCTGACCCGAACCATGGTGACAGGAAGGCGAAATGATCGGGGAATTGCTGCACGGCGCCATCAAGCAGCATCTTGACCGCGACATAGAGGATGATGACCAGACCGACATAGGCAATCCAGCGGTATTTGTGCAGCAGGCGCGCGACGAACGACGCCGCAAAGCCCATCAACGCGATCGACAGCGCCAGTCCGACAATCAGCACCGTCGGATGGTTCATGGCCGCGCCCGCCACGGCAAGGACATTGTCGAGCGACATCGAGACGTCGGCAATGACAATCTGCCAGGCGGCCTGCGAGAAGGTCTTGCGTGGCCCCTTTCCGGCAATGACCCCATCCTTGTCGAAATCGCCGTTCGACAGCGCTTCGGTGGCGTCGCGCTCGTCGTCGTGGCTGACACGCAATTCGCGCCACATCTTCCAGCAAACCCACAGCAAAAGCAGGCCGCCGCCAATAAGCAGCATGGGACCAATGGTCAGCAGCCATTGCGTGATCAGGGCGAAGAAAATGCGAAGAACGGTGGCAGCCGCGATGCCGACAAGAATGGCTCGCTTGCGTTGGCTGACCGGCAGGCCGGCCGCGGCGAGGCCGATGACGATGGCATTGTCGCCCGCAAGCGCAAGGTCGATGGCGATGACCTGAAGGAGAGCCGAAAAGCCCGCGGCGGTAAATATTTCCATCGACCTGGAAGCCCTTCGTCGAGTGTTCGTCGGCGATCGTCCGAACGGGCCTAAAGGCATGGTCCGCTGGCGTCAAGTCGCAGCGCCGGACAACGCTGGAAAACCATTTTCGTGGCCTTGGATCTACAGAAGATTCTCAGCAACCGCCGGCGGCTAGCCAATGCCGGCGCAAGCCCACGAGAAACTAATCGTAGAGATTGTACTTCGCCCAATCGGCTTCCGGAATCTCATCTCCGATCCGATAGCGGAGCTGGAGAACTTCCATATGGTCCGGTCCCGTCTGGCATTTGAATTTCAGCCGGTACCACTGTCCCTTGCTGCGGAACGCCGCACCGGGGCTCCGTATGGCGTCGGCGCTCATCTCCGGCGTCGCGAAGGCGTATGCGACGACGCGGTCGGCCTTGAACTTGCGATCGTCGTGGGTGATCCGGTCCAGGATTTCGGCATCGCAACGCTGCTCGAGGCGGGTCTGCGGATCGAGTTTCATCAGCCCGGCGCGCAAAGCGTTGTCCATCGCACTGGCCGGAAAAGCCAGCGTCAGGGACGCAATTGCCATCATGCAGAGTGTCTTCATGGGCGGGACAAGCAACATGTTTTGTCTGAAAAATCAACCAACAGGCCTCTCAGGTTTCCGTGTTCAGGCGGGTCGGCGCATTCAAAACCCCGTGTCGTGTTTCATCGTCAGACGAATGCGGCCAATGGATCGGCGAGGCGTGCGTATCGCCGTCCCCAAGACTTGGCCGGCGCCAACCTGTTGTCGGAGAAACGCCTTTATGTCCGGGTCGAGATTCCGCCAATCGCAATCGCACAATGCAGCTTCCATCGCATAAAGCGCGAGGATCGTCACATGCCGGCCAAATCGAAACTTCAGGCGATGATAGGCTTCGACCGAGCCGAGATTGCGCAAATCGTCGTCGGAGACAATGTCGATTTCCGCCAACATCCGCGCCGTCACCGGGCCAAGGTTTCGCATGTTCTTGACGCGCACCATCATCATGCCTCCCTCGTTCGATAGGCAAATCCGGCTCAAACGGAGCGACGGCATAGAGCACGTTCACGATCATCCTGGCGAACTGTGCGAGGCCTGCGGCCAACGGATCAGCGAGGCACGGCCGGCGTCGGTGAGATCGTAGACGCCGCGGTCGACGCGTGCGAACCAGCCATAGACATTGTGCAGCAGGATCTTTGGCGCAAGCGGCGTCAGCGCCTTCAGGTCGCGTGGGCGCTTGGGCCCATCCGCCAACGCCGCGGCGCAGGCGAGGGCGCTTTGGCGGTAAGCGGTCATGATCGGATTGCGCGATCCGCCGCCCGCGACAGGATCGCCGCGACGGCGCCGATGTTCATCGACCAGACGCGAGCGGCGACGCGGATTCTTGCGCGGCGTAACGGTGACGGGGCTCAGGAGCACCTCGACGCGGTCGTTCGCCGTCACGCCAATCAGGCCGAAGCCGAGCCGCCGGCAAAGATTGCGAAACCGGGCGTCGCTTTCACGTCCCTTGCCCCGGGCCGACATGCGCGCGGCCAGCCATACTTCGTCGCAGGCGGTGGCACGGTCGACGCCCTGCAGAACCAGCTCGAGATTGAACTGCAGCTTCAATTCGCAGATGACGACGATTGGCGGCTCTCCCTCGCGCAGCGCGACGATATCGCAGCCGCCGATTTCCCCCTTCACGACGAAGTCGAGGTTTTCGAGGAAACGCTTCACCGGCGCATAGAGTGAGGTCTCGTTCATGCCACACGGCTTAGCCGATTCGACGTGAAAAGCCTCGCAGGCGAGATGGCGTCCCGCGTGCCTGACCCAGAGCTGGGATTCCGGAAGCGGTGCGACAGGGCTCAAGGACAAATTCTTTTGAGGAAAGCCAACAGCACGCGGTTGAACTGGTCGGGACGCTGCAAGGGCGCGAAATGACTGACGTCGCTCAGCATGACCAATTCCGATCCCGGTATGCTGCGGGCCAGATAGGTCGCGTGCTCGTCCTTGATAAACTCGTCGTGCTCGCTTTGGACGACCGCCACGGGCACGCCGATCTCTCCCAGTTCGGCGGCGCCATAATTGGGTTCGCTTTTCATCATCAGGCCGACGGCGTTGACAAACGCATCGAATTGATCCGGCGTGGCCGACAGCTCGGCATAGTCCTTTTTGTGCCGGCTGAAACACCGCTCGATGACCGGACTGGCCTCGAATTCCTTCGTGCCGCTGGGATCCATATTGCAGCCGAAGAAGAACACGCCCGCGATGCGATCGGCGGCCTTCATGCCAAGGATCAGGGCAACGCAGGCGCCATCGCTCCAACCCACTGCGATAGCCTTGTTCAAGTGCAGGCGATCCATCACCGCCAGGACATCCGAGGCCATCAGCTCGTATTTGTACGGCCGTTCGTCGCGCGTGCTGCGTCCATGGCCACGGCTGTCGATGGTGACGACCTGATAGCCGTGCTCGACCAATGTCGGGACCTGAAATCCCCAATTGCCGCTATGGCCAAGGCCGCCATGCAACAGGATCACGGGAAACCCCGTCCCAAACGTCGCGTACCAGATTTTTGCACCCTCATGCTCAACCTGGCCTTCGTCCGCCGCGCCCGGCAAGGGAGCAGCGCCATGCGCTTCGAATTTCGTGAGATCGTCGTCGCGATAATCCATGCCGAAAACAGCCTAGTGGCAAATTGCGCAGGACCTACATTTATCGCTGGCATCCGCCGAGACCAACCCGCGAGGGAATTTCTGCTGCCATCAGGCGACACGACAGGGGAGATTGTATTGCCTAACGGCCGATATTGACCGCACCTGTTGGCGCCCGATCCCCGCTGTTTCGCGCCGGCTGATTTTCGTCGAGCGCGCCGCCATTCGGCTCTGCCCGATTCGATCGTTTCCTGCGGCGCCGCAGCGGATAGCCGATCTGTCCGAAGTAGCTGGAGGGGACGGGATCATCGACGCCGTATTTCTCAGGCACTTTGTTGCCAGTCGCATTGTACGTACCGAACACCACGTCGAGGAAGGGCAACTGTCCGGCGAAGTTCTTGTCGTAGGCTTCGCGCTGGTTGGCATGGTGCCAGCGATGGAACTGCGGGCCGGCGACGAGCCACTTCAAGGGACCGAACGGAATCCGCAAGTTCGAATGAACAAGCAGCGTGTGCCAGAAGTAGATGACGGAAAAGACGGCGATGGAGGCCTCGGAGAATCCGAGAAAGAAGATCGGTGTCAGCGAAATTGCCTTCGTGACTATGGCGTCGACGGGATGAGAGTGGAATGCACCCAGCCAATCCAGTTCCTCAATGCCGTGATGGACTGCATGGAACTTCCAAAGCGCGGGGATTTCGTGAAACGCACGGTGTGCCCAGTAGACGCCTGTATCGGTAATCAGGATGATTTCGGCGACCTGCAGCCAGAGGGGCTGGCCACCGACCGCGTGCGCTACCGATTGCGGGACCAGCATTGCAGCGGCTTCGAGCGTGTTGGCTGCTATCAGGATTATTACTGCCTTTACGACCAGGCCGTTGAACAGCACATAGATCAGGTCGACACCCAGGCCCTTGCGCAGGATTTTTTGCGGTCGCTCGGCGAACAGATGCTCGAACGGAATGAAGATCAGCGCGCAGATCAACAGCCCCTTGATGCCAAAGATATCCATTCGACCGCTTATCGCCTTGCCTTTGGCCAGCGCCACCCGCGCTTCAGCTTCCGAACAGAACCACATTTCTCCTTTCCAAAGGCTTGATGCCGCCCGCCTGTGTCGTGCTCCCGGCTTGCCCATGCACTCGCCGGTGTCACATCCATGTCGCAACCCAGCGCTATTTGGTCGGCGCGCGCTTGTCGAACGCAGCGCAACGCGCGTCCTCCCAGGACTAACCCCTCCGGTCCCTGCCGGCGGGGTTTTTCATTTCCAGAACCATATTGCCGGTCGCGAGTTGTCCTTGCTATTGTGCCACTGCGGTCAGCACAGGGACGCCCATCATGGACACAAGCGAAATGAGTGCGATCGGCGACACCCTCATGAGGATCGTCACGCCCGACATGTCTCCCAAGCAGCTTATCAAAACCGCCCGGAAAGCGCACCCCAACGCCTCCAAGAAGGATATTGCGAGAGCAGCCTTCTTCTCGATCATCGCAAACGCGGATCAGGACATCGGCAAGGCCAGGAACCTGCAGGCATTTGCCATCGCGGAGCGCACACAGCAGCCGGACTGAGCAAGTCAGCGCCTTGGCGTTGGGTGAGCTTGCGATCGCTGCGCAATCACGCCTTCATCGCCGCGGATAGGCCGCTCGGCAGACCGACATCACGATATCGCGCAGCCAACGATGGGCCGGGTCGGCGTCCATGCGAGGATGCCACATCGCCGATATTTTGAACTCCGGAACAGGAAGCGGGAGCTCGAAGCTCTCGAGACCCGTCGCGACGGCGTGGTCGCTCGCGCCAGCGTTGCCGAAACACGAGCGCGGCACGGTCGCTACCAGATCCGACTGGCGCACGATCCGCATTGCATCGGGGTAGCCGGGCACGACAACCACGACGGTGCGTCCAAGGCCAAGCTTCACCAACGCTCCATCGATCGGCTCGACGACATTTCCTTCCCGGGATGCCACCACATGCTTACAGGCGGCATAGCGTTCGGGGCTGACACCAGCGCCCGTCAGAAGCGGATGTCCGGCTCGGGCCACGCCGACATATTTGTCGTGGAACAGGAACTGGGTGCGTATCTCCGGCGCGGACGTTCCAAGCAAACCGATCTCCAGATCGATGAGACCTTCCCGAAGCGGACGCGCGTCCTTGTCGGGCTTGGGTGCGAAGCGCAGTCGGACACGGGGCGCCGCACGGGTAACCGCAATCACGACCGGGCCGGAAAGGAACTCCAGGAATGCTTCGCTGGCGCGAATGGTGAACGTCAATTCGAGTGTGGCCAGGTCCACACGCATGTTTTGCGGCCGCAGAACCGATCGCACATCCCGGGTAAGTTCATGGACGCGGTCGCGCAATTCCGTGGCGTGTGGTGTGGGCACGAGCCCGCGTCCGGCCCGGACGAGCAGCGGGTCGCCGGTGGCTGCACGAAGTCGTGTGAGCGTTCGGCTCATCGCCGAGGTGCTCAAGCCGAGCCGGCGGGCCGCCCCTGTCACGCTGCCTTCGGCAAGCAAGACGTCCAGCGCCACGAGAAGGTTCAGGTCCACATTGTCCATGGCACAGCCTTATCCCAGCTGTTTTGGCGGATATAGCGTCGGATGCAACCATAGTTTGAATTTGGCGCGTCTGGCGCATGGTCTCCGGTTGCCCATATCTGCGGTCATCCCAGCCAACGAAAGAGATTGCCCAATGTCCACGAGCGTCTTGAACACCCAGTCGAATACTGTCCTCATCGTCGGCGCATCGCGCGGCCTCGGCCACGCAATGGCGGCCGAGTTCCTCAGGAAAGGCTGGAACGTCGTCGGCACGATCCGGAAAGGCAGCGGCCAGACGAAGTTGCACGACCTCATAGACGAGTTCGAAGGCCGGCTCGAAATCGAGACGGTCGACATCTGCGAGCCCGTTCAGGTCGCGGCCTTGCGCGACCGGCTGTCGGGCAGGGTGTTCGACATAGTGTTCGTCAATGCCGGCGTGACAAATAACCCGGCTGAAACGATCGCCGATGTGGCGACCGACGAGTTCGTGCGGGTAATGGTCACAAATGCACTCGGCCCGATGCGGGTCCTCGAGAGCCTGGAGCCATTTGTCCCGGCGACCGGCCTGATCGGCGTGATGTCATCCGGGCAGGGTAGCATCTCCAACAATGAGACGGGTCAACGTGAGGTTTATCGCGGCAGCAAGGCAGCGCTGAACATGTTCATGCGAAGCTTCGCGGCCCGCCATGCCGCAACACCGCGTGCCATGGTGCTGATGGCGCCCGGCTGGGTCCGTACGAAGTTGGGAGGGCCGGATGGGCGGCTGAGCATCGAGGAGAGTGTGCCGAGCCTCGTGAACGTCTTGCTTGCCAAGCGAGGAACCCCAGGGTTGACCTATGTCGACTACCTCGGCCGCACCGTCCCCTGGTGATATAGGCCCGCCAGTCCCGGTACGTCGCAAATATCCCCGGCACCGCACCAGGGTTCCGGAGAAAGAGGGCGAAAGGATCGAGCGTCGGCGCTCAATCCTCAAGCTCGGTCCTGTGCGGAAAGTGCAGGCGCCTGAAAGCCTACATGTTGCTGGCGGCGTGATGCTGCGGCGGAGCCGGTCTGTTCTTGGCGGGCCGGGGTTTGATGTGAACCGGCCGGTCGGCGAGTGTTTTCACTATCGGCAGCGTCACGCGCTGCTCGGCAGCCATGCGCTCGCGTTTCACCATCTTAGCGACAAAGCTCCGCACCTCGAACATAAAGGGCTCCTCCCAGATGCCCTCCCGCGAGTTCATCGTACGCCTGCTGAAGGCCGAGCGCATCTAGATTCGACAAAGGTCAACCCGGCTCCCTGCCTTTTGCTGCTGCATGGAGCCGGGCTGGAAGGCGATCCGCGTCACTGCTGTTGTCATCCTGCTGGATGACAATGGTTGTGGTATAGAAGGTACGGCTCTCTTACAGCGAGAAGCTTGCCATTTTTGAACCGGGGCGCCGGTGGTGGATGGCGGCAAGACGGCGGATATTCGTTCTAATTTCAACAACTGCAGTAACGGTTGATTCAACCATTGCTGGTATTTATTCCAGAGTGTAGCGGCGGCTCCGACAATGCGGGCGGGTGCTGGTTGCCGAAGCCGCCTGCGCAGTCCGGTTGGGATCTGACCGCGCTGTCTCAGAATAGGACAGCGCGGTCAACGATCCGTTAATCGTGACGATTTCGCCGGTTGGGCGGATGCCGTATCTGTCACTTTCCACAATTTTTGCGTTTCGTCGGCAGGCAAAGTTTGCCTAAATACCTGATTCATTGACTTTGTGGCGGAGGGAGTGGGATTCGAACCCACGGTGAACTTGCGCCCACGCCGGTTTTCAAGACCGGTGCCTTAAACCGCTCGGCCATCCCTCCAGTGACTGCCGGCCACTGCTCTAGTGTGCCCGGCGAAGGCCTGTCAACCGGCTTGGCTGAAACGGGCCTTTGCCGGCGCCCTGGGACCAGACGAGCGGCGTCACAATCTTGCCCGGTTCCGGCCACAATCGGTTAATACCGTGATAAACAATTCCTGCGCACAAAGGATCGGGGTCCGGGACGTCGTTGGCATTGTCGAGTGAGTGCTTGGCTCTTCTGATGGTCGGATACGACGTCTTTGGTTGAGACTTTAGGGGACAATCAAGAATGCAGGCTGTGACGCACCCGCGTCTTCGTCGCGTTGCCACGGTTGCGTTGCTTGCAGCGTCCGCTGCATTGCTTGCCGCTTGCGCGTCGCAGCCCGAGCCGAAGGGGATGGTCTACAAGAAGACCCGCTCCAAGGAATATTTCGCCGAGACCGAATATGGCGTGAAGGCCAGTCCGCGCGCTGCCTTCATGCGGCGCGGCGGCGGCCGCGACCAGCTTGGCAAGCCCTATCAGGTGCGCGGCAAGTGGTATTATCCCAAGGAAGACAAGAGGTACGCCAAGGTGGGTCTGGCCTCGTGGTATGGTGACGCCTTCCATGGCCGGCTGACCGCCAACGGCGAAGTCTACGACATGGCGCATCTGACGGCGGCGCATCCGACCATGCCGCTGCCCAGCTATGCCCGCGTCACCAACCTCGAAACCGGCAGTTCGGTGATCGTGCGCGTCAATGACCGCGGCCCATACCATGAGGGCCGCATCATCGACGTCTCGGAGCGGGCCGCACAGATGCTGGACTACGACAAGGTCGGCACCGCAAAGGTGAAGGTCGAATATGTCGGCCGCGCCCCGCTCGACGGCAATGACGACCAGTATCTGATGGCCTCTTATCATCCAGGCAACCGCATACCGGATCCATCGGATGGCCTGCCGACGGGCGTCATGGTGGCCATGAACGGGCCTTCGCCGAGCCTTCCGATGGGCGCGGCCGCCGTGCCGTTTCCAGGTCAGCTGACCGATGCCGCGACCCCGGTCGAGGGGCAGATGTCCGCGCAGCCGGTCTTCGGCGATCTCGCGCTGCCCGATTTCGGACCGATCGTGCCGGAACGGCCGGAGATCGGCTTGCCGCCGCAATCGCCGTTCGCCATGGCCTCGCTGTCCTATGCCGATGAACGCGTCCATCGCGCGGATGTCTTTGCCGCTCTGGACGAAAGCGGCATGGCGCCCGCCGACATCCTGCGGTCGTGGAAGAAGACCAACTCCCGAGCGGCGCCGTCCAGCTCCGACTATGTCGCCGCCGGCACGTTCGACGATGCCACCCAAGCCGAACGTGTGGCCTCGGCGCTGAAGCCCTTCGGCAGAATAGAAATCCAGCGCTCCGATCTCGACGGCAATGACTGGTATGCGGTCAACCTCTATCCGGACGGCCATGGCGGCCTGGACGAGTTGTTGAAGGCGGCCTGGTCGCACGGCGCGCCCGACGCGCTGGTCGTGCGCGACTGATCCAGGAGCCGGCTTTCCGCCGGCAGTTGATCCCTCGCCGAAAAAGCTCGATAGTTTCGGCACGCCGGAGGGGCCGGCCAATGGGTCGCGTTTCATGCAGTTTCGCTTGCTACAGCCTTTCGCCGGGTTTTTTCTCCTCGGCCTCCTGCTTACGCTTTCGCCGGCCCAAGCGCAGCTTTTCGAAACCAAGGCCGCACAGGCCTTCATGATCGATGCCGACACCGGCACGGTGCTGTTTTCGAAAGATGCCGACAAACCCATTCCACCGGCCTCGATGGCCAAGCTGATGACGATGGAAGTGGTTTTCAACGCCCTCAAGTCCGGACGCCTCAAACTCGACGATACGTTCGTGGTCAGCGAAAACGCCTGGCGCACAGGTGGCGCGCCGTCGGGGACCTCGACGATGTTCGCCAAGCTCAAATCGGCGATCCGACTCGAGGACCTGATCCAGGGGGTGACCGTGCAGGCCGCGAATGACGGCTGCATCATCATAGCCGAAGGCATGGCCGGATCCGAGGACAATTTTGCCAGGGAGATGACCGAACGCGCGCGCCAGATCGGCCTCAAGACATCGACTTTCGTCAATTCGACCGGACTGCCGGCCGATGGCCAGCAGACAAATGTGCGCGAGTTGGCGCAGCTCGCCCTGCATCTGTGGCGCGAATACCCGGATTACTATCGCTACTATGGCCTGAAGGATTTCACCTGGAACAAGATCTCGCAGAGGAACCGCAACCCGTTGCTGGCGATGGACATCGGCGCCGACGGCCTAGCTGTCGGCGCCAGCGAGACATCTGGCTTCGGCATCGTCGCTTCGGTCAGCCACGACGGCACGCGGGTGATCGCGGCGATGAGTGGACTGGCCAATGACAAGGAGCGCGCAGAAGAGGCGCGCAAACTGCTCGACTGGGGTGTTCGTTCGTTCGAGAAGACCGAGATCTTCGCCAAGGACGAGGTGGTCGGGGAGGCCCAGGTCTTTGGCGGTGCGAAATCCGGCGTGACGCTGAAGGCAAAAGGTCCGATCGACATCTTCCTGCCGATCACCAACCGCGACAAGCTGACGGCCAGGATCGTCTATACCGGCCCGGTCGCCGCACCGGTGGAGGAGGGGCAGCCGGTGGGCGCACTGCGCGTCTGGATCGGCGACACGCTGAGCCAGGAGATACCGCTGTTCGCAGCCGAGTCGATCGGCGTCGGCACGTTGCCGCAACGCGCGCTCGACGCCGTCAAGGAACTGGCGATCGGCTGGCTTCGATAGCACCGACGGCATGGACGTTTCCCCGAACGCGGACTATCTAGAGCGCAACAATCCACTCAAACAGGAATAAAGGCCTCTCGGTTGGCGCGCGGATTTTTCATCACCTTCGAAGGCGGCGAAGGCGCAGGCAAGTCGACCCAGATCGAGCGGCTGGCCACGAAGATGCGCGCCAAGAAGTATGATGTCCTGCGCACGCGTGAACCGGGCGGCTCGCCGGGCGCCGAAGCGGTCCGGCATGTGCTGCTTTCGGGCGCCGCCGAACCGTTCGGGCCGAAAATGGAAGCGCTGCTCTTCGCTGCCGCGCGTTCCGACCATGTCGAGCAGGTCATCCGTCCGGCGGTCGAGCGCGGCTCCATCGTGCTTTGTGACCGCTTCCTGGATTCCTCGCGTGTCTATCAGGGCGTTACGGGCGGGATCGATCCGGCATTCATGGCCATGCTGGAACAGGTCGCCATCAACGGCATGATGCCCGACATGACACTGATCTTCGATATAGACCCGGCCGAGGGTTTGAAGCGCGCGACATTGCGGCGCGGCAGCGATGCCGCCGCGGACCGCTTCGAAAAAGAGACGCTGGCCATCCACCAGGCTCGCCGCGAAGCGTTCCTGGCGATCGCGGCGGCAGAGCCGGAACGCTGCATCGTCGTCGACGCGTCAGCCGACCCGGACACGGTGGAGGATGTCGTCACGGCGACCGTGTTCGCGGCATTGGAGGCAAGGGCGCCCGAGCGCAACAGGCAGGTCGCACCGGTATGATCTTCGAACGCATCGCGCCGGAACAACATGATACGCTGGACGGTGTGCCGGAACCCTCCGAAACGCCGCGTCTGGTCGGGCACGGGCAGGCCGCCACCATGCTCGCCGCCGCCTATCGCGCGGGAAAGCTGCCGCATGCGCTGATCTTCGCCGGGCCGGTCGGCATCGGCAAGGCGACGCTCGCCTTCCATCTTGCCCACCACCTTTTGAAGCATCCGGCCTTCGACCAGGCGCCCGGAAACCTTGCGGTTCCCGATCCGGCCTCGCCGCTGTTTCGCCAGATCGCCACCGGGGCGCATCCCGGGGTGCTGCATCTGACCCGCCCCTTGAACGACAAGACCAAGAGCTTCAAGACCGTCGTCACCGTCGACGAAATCCGCAAGGTCAGCCGCTTCCTGTCGCTGACTTCGCACGACGGCAGCTACCGGGTGGTGATCGTCGATCCAGCCGACGACATGAATGTCAATGCGGCCAATGCCTTGCTGAAGAATCTCGAGGAACCACCGGCACGGACCCTGTTCATTCTCATCGTCCATGCGCCGGGCAGTCTGCTGCCGACGATCCGCTCGCGCTGCCAGGTGGTTCGATTCACGCCGCTCGACGCCAACGAACTGATGGCAGTGCTGGAGACAGCGGACCCGCCACCACCCGACGATCCGGCCGCGCGAGCCGCGCTGGTCGAGCGGGCTGGGGGAAGCGCGCGCAGCGCGATCCTGCTGACGCAGTATGGCGGGCTGGAAATCGCGCAGACGCTCGATGGCCTGGTGGCGACGGGAAAGAGCGATATTGCCGGTGCCTACCGCCTGGCCGAGGCCGTCGCGGGCAGGGACCAGGCGATCCAGTTCGACATCTTCAACCGCCGGGCGCTGGACCTTCTGTCGGACGCGGCAAGCCAGGCAGCGCAGGCTGGCGATCTCAAGCGGGCCAAAACGCTCTCCGATACTTGGCATGAGGCCTTGGACGCTATATCTGAGACGGACACCTACAATCTCGACAAGAAGCAGCACGCCCTGACCATGATCGACCGCCTGAATTCTGCAATGCGAATGTGACGGCCTTTTTGGTGCATGCCGTTGCCCCAATGCCGGGGCCACTTTTGGGCGGCATGCATTGGTCTCGGGATGGCAATCGCCATTCCGATGCGATATCCACCGCCACGGCTTCCATTCAGACATTCATGACGGTTCATTCATGTCACGCGACACATTCTACATCACGACCGCGATTTCCTATCCGAACGGCAAGCCGCATATCGGCCATGCGTACGAGCTGATCGCCACCGACGCGCTTGCCCGTTTCCAGCGGCTCGACGGCAAGCAGGTCTTCTTCCTCACCGGCACCGACGAGCACGGCATCAAGATGCTGCAGACTGCGAAGAAGGAAGGCATTTCGGCGCACGACCTGGCCGACCGCAACTCGGCCGAGTTCAAGCGCATGGCGACCGCGCTCAACGCCTCCAACGACGATTTCATCCGCACCACCGAGGAGCGGCATTACGCGGCTTCGCAGGCGATCTGGAAGGCAATGGCCGCCAATGGCGACGTCTACAAGGGCGGCTATGCCGGCTGGTACTCCGTGCGCGACGAAGCCTATTACGGCGAGGAGGAGACCGAGGTCCGCCCCGACAATATCCGCTACGGGCCGCAGGGAACGCCGGTCGAATGGGTCGAGGAAGAGAGCTATTTCTTCCGCCTGTCGGCCTATCAGGACAAGCTCATCGGGCTTTATGAAAACCAACCCGACTTCATCGGCCCGGCCGAGCGACGCAACGAGGTGATGAGCTTCGTCAAGTCGGGACTGAAGGACCTGTCGATCTCGCGCACCACGTTCGACTGGGGCGTGCCGGTACCTGGCGACGAAAAGCATGTCATGTATGTGTGGGTAGACGCGCTGACCAACTACATTACCGGTGTCGGCTATCCCGATGAAAAAGCTGACAATTGGCGGTTTTGGCCGGCCGATGCGCACATCATCGGCAAGGACATTGTGCGCTTCCACGCGGTTTATTGGCCAGCCTTCCTGATGTCGGCCGGCATCCCGCTGCCGAAGCGCGTCTTCGGCCACGGCTTCTTGTTCAACCGCGGCGAGAAGATGTCGAAATCGGTCGGCAACGTCATCGACCCCTTCACCATGATCGAGCATTACGGCCTCGACCAGGTGCGGTACTTCTTCCTGCGCGAAGTGCCGTTCGGCCAGGACGGCAGCTACAGCCATGAAGCGATCGTCAACCGCACCAATGCGGATCTGGCCAATGGTCTCGGCAATCTGGCGCAGCGCTCGCTGTCGATGATCGCCAAGAACTGCGGCGGCGTGGTGCCGAAGCGCGGCGATCTGGCGGAGGCCGACAAGGTGATCCTGGATCAAGCGGTCGACGCCCTCGCCACAGCGCGCAAGGCAATGGCCGAACAGGGCATCCATCTGGCACTGGCGGCGATCTTCGGCGTAGTTGCGGAAGCCGACCGGTATTTCGCCGGACAGGAACCCTGGGCGCTCAAAAAGACCAATCCGGAGCGCATGGAAACGGTGCTGTGGACGACGGCCGAAGTGGTGCGACGCGTGGCGGTTCTATGCCAGCCCTTCATTCCGGGCTCGGCCGGCAAGCTGCTCGACCTGCTGGCGGTGCCGGCGGACGATCGCGATTTCGTGCATGTCCACGCCGACCATGCGCTTGTGTCCGGCACGGCGCTGCCTGCGCCAGAGGGCGTGTTTCCGCGCTATGTCGAACAGACGGACGCGAACGCCTGATGCTCGTCGACAGCCATTGTCATCTGGACTTTCCGGACTTCGCCGAGGAGCGGGCGGCCATTGTCACCCGCGCCAAGGCGGCCGGTATCGGCCGCATGGTGACGATCTCCACGCGCGTGAAGCGGTTTCAGCAAATCCTTGAGATCGCAGAGACTTTCGACGAAGTCTATTGCTCGGTTGGCACCCATCCGCACAATGCCGCCGAGGAGCTCGACGTCACCGCTGCCGACCTTGTCCGCCTGTCCGCTCACCAAAAGGTGGTGGCGATCGGTGAAGCGGGGCTCGATTATTTCTACGACAAGGCACCACGCGATGCGCAGGCGCAGGGTTTTCGCGCCCATATCGCCGCCGCCCGCGAGACCGGGCTGCCTCTCGTCATTCATTCGCGCGACGCCGACGACGACATGGCCGCCATTCTCGAAGACGAGACAGGGAAGGGCGCCTTCCCTTTCATCCTGCATTGTTTTTCGTCGGGACGGCGGCTCGCCGAGGTCGGCGTGTCGTTAGGCGGCTATGTGTCGTTCTCGGGCATCCTGACTTTCAAGAACTCCGTCGAATTGCGCGCCATCGCCGCCGATGTGCCGCACGACCGGCTGCTGGTCGAAACCGACGCGCCATACCTGGCGCCGGTGCCGTTTCGCGGCAAGCGCAACGAGCCGGCCTATGTCGCGGAGACCGCCAAGGTGTTGGCGGAGACGATTGGCGTCACCGAGGCTGAAATCGCAGCGCTGACCACCGACAATTTCTTTCGGCTGTTTGGAAAAATGCCACGCCCGGACCAGCGGGCGCCCGAGGCATGAGCGACCGGCTGCGCCTGACCATTCTCGGCTCTGGATCGTCGCCAGGCACGCCGCGCATCACCGGCGACTGGGGCAATTGCGACCCCGCCAATCCGAGGAACCGGCGCATGCGCACGGCCGCGCTTGTCGAGCGCATCGCCGCTAGTGGCAGCCGCACCACGGTCGTCATCGACACCGGGCCGGATTTCCGCGAGCAGATGCTGATGGCTTCAGTCAGGCGCATCGATGGGGTGATCTACACGCATCCGCATGCCGACCACATCCACGGCATCGACGATTTGCGCGGCTATGTGCTGGAACAACGGCATCGCATCGACATCCATGCCGACGAGCCGACCATGCTGCGGCTGCGCGAGGCGTTCGGCTATTGCTTCGAGACGCCGCCGGGCAGCTCCTATCCGCCGATCGTCGACGCCCACATCATCGACCATGCCAGGCCGGTTGTGGTTGAAGGAGAGGGAGGTGCCCTCACCTTCGAGCCGCTGCCCCAGATCCATGGCGACATCATTTCGCTGGGTTTCCGCATCGGCGGGCTCGCCTACTGCCCCGATATCAGCGACTTTCCCAAGACCACCGCCGAGCGGCTGCGAGGCCTCGACATGTTGATCATCGACGCTTTGCAATACAACACGCATCCAAGCCATCTCTCGCTTGGCCAGGCGCTGGACTGGATCGAGGCGCTTTCGCCTAGGAACGCCGTGCTGACGCACATGCACGTGCCGCTCGATTACACCGCCGTGATGACCGAGACGCCCGACAACGTCGAACCGGCCTATGATGGCATGGTGATAGAAATCCCATACGAGTCAGAACGATAGAGACAGCAGCTCAGCCGGCTGTTCCAGTCGCGTTCGTGGGTTCGAGGTTGTGACGTGCCGGCATGGTGCCGTTCACGATGTTTGCCGCCACTGGCCGAAACCGCAGCAATTCTCGAGCTACGCCCCATGCGCTAGTTCCAAAGGGTGGGGTTTCGTCATTGAAGCTGGGTGAGTGAGTGGCGTGAACGCCTTGTTGGACAGGAGTTTCATGTGGTTACCATTAACGAAGGTGTTGCAGCTCGAAGTTTCGGCTGTTTGTTGCTTTTGCAGTTGGAGGATTTCGCAACACATAGCATCCTGTTGCTGAGGGGCAATTCCGACGCGTGTTGCAAGGTTTCACACAGCGTACGACGCTGATGATCACTGACGCTTAAAGCATTGCGCAGAGTCATTTTATTGGAGGCAATCCGTAGTGGATTTTTCACGGAAGCTGAAGTTGGCAGGATTGACCGCTGGCGACACTGTCCGCCTCGTCTCGCCAGCAAGCACTCCCAGCGAAGCGGACGTGGATAATTGCATCAGATATCTGGAGGGACTCGGACTTAGACCTCAGGTCGGGCCCCATGCTCTTGACCGGCTGGGCTACCTCGCTGGCCGGGATGAAGACCGTCTCTCGGACCTGAATGACGCCATTCGGAATCCTTTCGTCCGCGCCATCATAGCGACTAGAGGCGGAAAGGGGGCTTACCGGATCGCAGATGGCGTTGACTTCGCTGCCATGCGTGCGAACCCGAAGGTCCTGATCGGATTCAGTGAGATCACGATCCTTCACCTATCGATCTGGCAACAATCTGCGGTGCCAGGAATACATGGCGCTGCATGGAACCCGATCCAATCAGGTGAGACCTCTTCCAAATCCTTCGAACGGGCTATCTCCTCTGTAGAAGATACCATCGTTCATTCAAATGAAGGCGAACCAACCGCTGGGCTCACGACGTCCGGAAAGGTTCGAGGCACACTGCTGGGCGGCAATCTGGACATGATAGCAACAGCAGCCGGTTGGGCACTTCCAGGCCTGGACGGTGCCATATTGCTGATTGAAGATGTGGAGAAGGGTCTCGGCCATATCGATAGGACTTTGACCCGCCTCATAAAATCCGGATGCCTCGCAGGTCTCGTAGGAGTTGCTGTCGGGCAGTTTTCTAATTTCGCACCGTCCAAAGGTGTGACCGTGGTCGACGTTTTGCGAGATCGGCTGGGTGTACTTGGGGTTCCAATATTGGGTGGTTTACCCCTTGGACACGGCGCTGATGCGCTGGCGATCCCGATTGGTACCGAGGCAACCTTGGATGCGGATAATAGGACGCTAACAGTCACCTCTGCATTCAGCTAGACGACTATAACCTATGTTGAGCGGCGGTTTAAGCCAAAGAAGCAACACGGACAAAACCGCAGCCCCGTTCCATAATCTATCTTATGCGACTTTCTGCTATTGCCGCAAAATAGAAATGTCTTGATTCCGCAAAGTTGGAATGTCGCCCTGCTCGTCGATGAGCGAGGGAGACGG
>NZ_VFTI01000031.1:0-76104 GCF_006439515.1 Mesorhizobium sp. B3-2-1
CGCCAGAGGCCAGCGTCAGCGACACCAGCGTCTGGCAGTTGGCGTTCTTGCCAAGCGCCGAGGCATATTGCGGCGCGACGCCGACCGAGTGGCGCCCCTTCTTGGGGAGCGCGGTGTCGTCCACGATCAGCCACGCATCGTTCCCGCCAACTTGTCTGTCGGCCTCCGCAAGTAGCACCTTCTCCAGCGGCGCAGCATCCCACACGCCGCTCGAGATGAAGTGGTGCAGCTGGTCATAATTGACGCCTGCGTCGCGCGCCGCCATCGGTTGGATGCTCTTGCGATCCCCAAGGCCAATCAGCCCAGCAATATAGGCCGGACACATCCGCGCACGCGTCTTGTGCCTCAACGCCGAGACGAACGGCTCAAGCCACTGCTCCAGATCGACTTGCCAATCCCTGTTCATGGCCGGCCCCTCCAATAGCCGACCTCTCATGAATCACGCAAAACCGCTCTTGGGAATCCTCAAAACGCTCCCAGAACTAAAAATCTGCCAAAGTAGTGCTAGGCCGTGAACTCATAAATGCGGAATGACCGAGATGGGGTGGACAGCGGCCTGTCCGCTTCTGCGATCACAAGGGACAAGCCGGCCATCGGGTGGATGTCGGTAATAGCCTTAGCCCTTTGTTTTGAAAGCACCTGAGGTTAGCGTTCGCACTAGGAGATCTTTTGTTTCTTGATTCTTCTGGCTATTATCGACAAAGCGGACCGCGTAATAATTTGGCAACCACCGCAGAATTTTCTCCACAGGGCCGTCAGTCACCGCTTCATCAGTTATAGTCAATGTAATGCGCTTCAGGTTCGTTCCTGGGCCAAATGTCGCCGCAAGATTGTTGGGGTCAACTCTCTTCACTGATGTTGGGTCGGAGACATCGTCGAACGTCATGAAGTCCGGATATTTGTTGCGGGGCACGACGCGCGTCTCCCGCAATTTCACCAATGTGTCGAGTTCGCCATAAGCGTCTGGGCTCTTCTGAGGCAAGAAAGTAGAAGATTCGCGACCGGCAGAGTTCAGGATAGCGAAAAGATACTTTCCAGGCGTCACCTCCACGAAGGACGCTTCGCCTTTGACCTCGCTGTGAATGCCGCCCGCCGCCGAAATCGGGATCCATTTCGGTTCGGTGCCGGCATGGATTGCAACAGTACTCCCGCCTGTTTTGGCGCCGGTCGGCGTATCAACCTCCAGAACAAGCTTCTGGTGCCATTCCCAGCTTCGGAAGCCGAGCAGCCTTCCGCCGAGGAACCAGACAGCAAGAACTGCCAATGCGACAATGGAGATATTTCTGCCGCCGTGCATCACTGATAGAGCCCTCTCGCCAAAACACAATTAAGCGCGACATGACTTGGCCTAGGATTGGGGCCGTGATTTGAGCAATAGTCAGAAATCACGCCTATCCGCCATAAACCGCCGAGCATCGTTCGGTGGTTTATGGCGTGGTCTTTAATCTTGGACATGCCATCAATCTTACCCCCAAAGTGCTGAAAACTGATCAAAGTCGAAAATAGAATTTGAACGACCGCAATGGGTCGTTTTCCGGCTGGCGGCTTTCATATTGCGGCGCAATCTGATTCAGGCTCCGCATGAGCCGATATGACCTGACCGACTTCGAGTGGCGCGTGATCGAGCCGCTGTTGCCCAACAAGCCGCGAGGAGTGCCGCGCGTCGATGACCGGCGGGTGCTCAACGGCATCTTCTGGGTGCTGCGATCCGGTGCGCCATGGCGCGATCTGCCCGAGCGATACGGCCCACGCACCACCTGCTACAACCGCTTTGTCCGATGGCGGAAAGCAGGTGTGTGGGACCGCCTCATGGCCGACATTACCAAAGCCCATGACGGCGAGGTGCAGATGATCGACACCTCCATTGTTCGCGTCCATCAGCACGGCGCGACGGCAAAAAGGGGGGTCGAGATTGTTGTCTCGGTCGTTCTCGAGGCGGGCTGACAACCAAAATCCATGCTCTTGTCGACGCCCAAGGGAGGCCGATCAAGCTAACGCTGACGGCAGGCCAGAAGAGCGACATCACCTCCGCAGTCGACTTGATCAGGGATTTGCCCGAGGGTGCCATGCTGTTCGCCGACAAGGGCTATGATGCGAACGCCTTGCGTGCGGCCATCACCGAGCGAAAGGCTTGGGCCAACATCCCGCCCAAGTCCAACCGCAAGGACCCGATCTGCTTCAGTCGCTTCCTCTATAAGGCGCGCAACCTCGTAGAGCGCTTCTTCAATAAAGCCAAGCAGTTCCGGCGGATCGCGACACGCTACGACAAGCTGGCAGAAAACTATCTTGCTGCCCTCAAACTCGTCTCAACTCGCATCTGGCTACGCAGTAATGAGTCTACGCCTTACCTAGACAGTCGCAGGAAATATTTGGCGCCGCAATCACTGGCACCCGGGTCGAGCTTGAACTTGTGACATGGGCTGTGACATACCGGTGGAACGGTGACTTGCGGGCGTGGCGAAACTGGTAACCGCACAGGACTTAAAATCCTGCGTCCTCAGTGACTTACGGGTTCGACCCCCGTCGCCCGCACCACCGCAAATGAGACTTAAAATCCCTCGATCTCTGATCGTACGGGTTCGATTCCCGTCGTCCGCACCAGCAAAAATCTTCAAATTTGTTGGATTTGCTCTGTTGAACCGCCGCAACGTCATTTAGCCCGGCGCGGCTACCGGCTGCGGATCACTGCTGTAACTCGGATAGTGCCCTCTCCAGCGGAGCCATCGAGATCTGGATCGGGCCGGAAAAGGCCACGTCCATATCGAAGATCAGATAGATCGCCCCGGCAACCAAAGCCGCCGACACCAGGTAGGTCGAAATGGTGATCGTATTGCGTGGCGCCCTGAAGCCGAAGCTGGCGAAGATCAGCACCAGCCAGGTAACCAGGAGCGTGATCAGAGGCACCGGAATCGTGCCCTCCGACTGCTCGATCAACACCCATCGCAGTTCCAGCACTTTCTGCAAATGCTGGCGGGCGTCCTGCACAATGAAGCCATGCGCGTCGTCGGGCGGCGCCAGCGCACTCAGCCGGGTGCCGATTTCCGCCAGCAACTGCTCAGAGAGCCGGTTGGCGGCGACCAGCGTCTCGCTGGTCGGCGAGGCATCGCCCGCCACCCGCTGCAAGTAGACGACCAGCGGCTGGCGTACCGTGTCGGTTTGCGGGCCATATTGCCGCAAGGTCCTGTCGAGCAGGATCAACTCGGTCGCGTAGGCGTGGACATTGTGGTCGATCGATTCAAAGGTGTTCTTAGCCGAATTGATCATCAGCCCGAGCATCAGCGAGGTCATGACCCCGAACAGGTTCGCGGCGTGCCGAACCACGGTGCTCGTGTCGTCGTCACGATGTTTGGCCGGCAGTTTTGGCCATATAACGGTGCTGGCAAGCGCGGCCGTAGTCAGGCACAGGAAGATTACCGTTGCGATGAAAGCTTCGCGCATGCCACTCATTCCGATGGGCAATGGCAAGATCGTCAGTTGATGACCGCCATCACGATTCCGGCGCGTCCTTGCGCCTTGCCGGACGCCTGCTGCAGGGGTGGGTTGACGCGCACCGCCTCGCGGCCCGCCGCGATAGTTCTGTCGACCTGTTCGGGCTTCGACCTAAGCCGGGTCGGAATAGCGTTGAGGCCAGACGCCAACGCATCGAGATCCCCCGAGCCTTCGATCTCGATGACGGGGAGTGTCATTCGATGTAGGTCACCGCACCCGTTTGCAGATCATAGATCGCCGCGACTATCTTCAGCTTCCCCGCCTTAATGAGACCGGCTAACACCTTGCTCGAGGCCGAAAGGCGCCTCGCGGTCCTCCGCGCGCTCTCCTTGGCAGTGTTGTCGACGAAATCGCCCGCTGCGCTCCGCATTGCTATCGCCGCGGGCAGGATCGGTTCGATCATCGGGCCGATCGCGCCAGGATAGGTCGCGTTCTTGGTGACCACGTCGCACGCCGCCTTCACGGCACCGCAGTTTGTGTGCGCCAGAACCACGATCAAGGGTGAGCCGAGCACCGCTGCCCCGTATTCGACGGTACCGAGCGTCGCAGTGTCGACAAGGTTGCCGGCATTGCGGGCGACGAACAATTCTCCAACGCCGTGACCGCCGAAAATCAGCTCCGGAGGAACGCGACTGTCGGCGCAACTGATGATCGTGGCCCAGGGCGCCTGATGTGCGGCGACGGCGTTTCGCTGCGCGGCAAGGTCCATCGAGCAGAGTTCCGGGTGACTGACGTAGCTTTCGTTGCCGGATTTTAGCGCAGCGAGCGCTTCATCGAGGCTTAGCGCGGTCGCCGCGCCTTGTGCCGCGCGCGCCGACCACGTGGCCCCACCAAGGCCGAATGCGACGAGTCCCGCGCCGACTTTGAGGAACTCCCTCCGGCCGACCCCTGTACCATCACAGGTGCTGCACATTCTTAGCCCTCGCCCATTGTTCTCCGAAGAATATGCGCTCGCTCTAATATATAGGCAAGCGATTGGCGATAAGGTCAGGATCGAAGAGAGGAGGCCAGGATGCAGGAACGACGAAAGCCACCGCAATGCAGTGCATCGGCGCGCCCCTGAAATCAGGCCGGCTTGCCCTTATCATCTAACCTTCAGCGAGAAATTGCCGTGGATTTGGATGCCTAGCCGCTCGCCTTTTCTCCACCGCACTTCCGCTCGATAAGTCGCACCATCCAACGGCACGCGCAGCCGGAAGCTATCCGGCACTTTTGCCCCCACAGCGACACGCAACTCAGCGCCGTGCTCATGCTGATTTCTGACGGCGCAGCCTATTTCGCCATCCTGCGTGATTATGAACGCATCCTTCAAAACCACTTCTCTCAAGTGACTTCGACGCTCGATTGGCGGTTCAGAGGATTTGTCGGTCATGGTAGGCTGCCTCCAACGAGCTAATGCTATCAGACTAAAGTCTGCGATGCAGGACGCAAAGGTCTTACGTTTTCGCTTAAGTTCCGTTCTTGTCCTTTGTCCGTTCTTTGTATTAGCAAATCGTGAAATATTCAGCTCTATAATCATCGTCGGCCTTGCCCCGGAACTGTGGCGGGGAGAGCCGAGAATACACCGCATGGGAAAGCCCGGTATGTTCATCGACTTCTACGAAATGCTCGAAATCAGTCCGAATGCCAATTCGGAAACGATAGAGCGCATTTTTCGTCATTTTGCCATGCGCTACCATCCCGACAACCAGGTCACCGGCAACGAGTCACGCTTCAGCGATATCCTGGAGGCTCACAACACGCTCAAGGATCCGGTCAAGCGTGCGCAATACGATATTCAATACAAGGCTCATTTGAACCTCCGGGCCGAGCTGGCCGATCAGGCGAGCAACAGCAAGAACCTCGATCGAGATTCAGCCTTTCAAGCCAAAGTGCTCTCTCTGCTTTATGCAAAACGCCGACAGGACGTCAACAATCCTGGCATTGGCGACGATGAACTCGAACGAATGTCAGGCTGTCCGCGTGAGCACCTCGAGTTTCACCTGTGGTATCTAAAAGCGAAGGGCTGGATCGCCAGAACAGAAAACGGCACGTTCGCCATCACCGTCGAAGGCATCGATCGCGTTAATTCCGAACATCATCGCGACGCAGCCACCACCCGCCTGTTGGATCATGCGGGCTGAATTGGAATTCCTTGGTCTCCGATCAAGCTGCCATCGGATTAAGCTTCAGATGCTGGATCAGAATGATGGTCTTGGCATCGACGATGCGGCCGTCGGCGATGCCGGCCAGCGCTTCGTCGAGCGGCATTTCCAGAACCTCGATGTCCTCGCCCTCCTCTGGAGCGCCGCCGCCGGCCGAAATGCGGTCGGCGGGCGAATAGCGGGCGATGAAGAACCAGAGCCGCTCGGTGACGCTGCCCGGGCTCATGTAGGGTGAAAACAGCCGCTCGATCCTGTTCAACCGGTAACCCAGTTCTTCCTCGGCTTCCTTGCGGATGGCGGTTTCCGGATCGTTTTCGTCCAGCAATCCGGCACAGGCCTCGATCAGCGGTTCGCGGTGGCCAGTGACATAAGCGGGATAGCGGAACTGGCGCACCAGAAGCACGGTCGAACGCTGGGGGTCGTAGGGCAGGATCACCGCGCCGTCGCCGCGATCATAGGTCTGGCGAATCTGCGTCTCCCATTGTCCGTCACGCCGGCGATAGTCGAGCACGGTCTTCTTCAGGACCGCCCAGTCGTCGGAGAGAATCTCTTCCGAGCGGATACGAACGCGGTCTTCCATCTGACACCTCGAAGCTTGCTGGCGAACGCAGGCGTAGCCGCGAACCGGTACAGGCGCAATCGGGCCAGCGATTGATGCAGCGCCCTTCACTGTCTCGTGTGTGGTATGGAAGGGTGCCATTGCCTAAATAGCGCATTCCCCTCCCCGGAGTTTCTTCATGACGACATCGCTTTTCCAGCCGATCACACTCGATGGCCTCACCTTTCCCAACCGCATCGCCGTGGCGCCGATGTGCCAGTATTCCGCCGAGGACGGGTCGGCCAGCGACTGGCATCTCTACCACTGGATGAACCTGGCCATGTCCGGCGCCGGCATGGTCACGGTGGAGATGACCGATGTCGAGCGGCGCGGACGCATCAGCCATGGCTGTCTCGGCCTCTATTCCGAAGACAATGAAGCAGCCGCGCGCCGCGCGCTGGACGCGGCCCGGCGTGTGGCCGCACCCGGCACGAAGTTCGGCACGCAGCTGGCGCACGCTGGCCGCAAGGCCTCGAACCGCAAGCCCTGGGAAGGTGGCGGCCCATTGCAGCCAAACGAGGATCCCTGGCAGACCGTCTCGGCCTCGGCCATCGCCTACGACACCGGTTGGAACGTGCCGCACGCCCTGGACGACGAGGAAGTCCTGCAGCTCATCGAGCGGTTCGCGGAAGCCGCAAGGCGGGCCGAACGTGCCGGATTCGACTTCATCGAACTGCACGCGGCGCATGGCTACCTGATCTTCCAGTTCCTGTCGCCGCTGTCCAACCAGCGCACGGATCGCTGGGGCGGCTCGCTGGAAAACCGGATGCGTCTTGTCGTCGAGATCGCCAGGGCGGTGAAGAAAGCAGTGCCAAGGCTGATGCTCGGCGCACGGCTGTCGGTGAAGGACTGGGTCGATGGCGGCTTTGACGTCGAGGACGCGATCGAGGTGGCGAAAGCGTTGAAGGCCGAAGGCATCGCCTATCTCTGCTGCTCGAGCGGCGGCAATTCGCCGTTGCAGAAATTGCCCACCGGGCCGGGCTATCAGGTGCATCTGGCGGAAGCCGTACGCAAGGGCGCCGGCATTCCAACCCGTGCGGTCGGGCTGATCGACAACCCGAAACAGGCCGAGGCTGTTATCGCCGAAGGTCGCGCCGACATGGTGGCGCTGGCGCGCGCCTTCCTCGCCGATCCGCGCTGGGGATGGCGTGCGGCGGCCACCTTCAGCGAAAAGATCCATCCGGCGCCGCAGCTCGCCCGCTCGGTGACGACGATGGAACATTGGATGAAGGCGGCCAGCTGATCGCCCATTCTCCCTGACGGTTCGCCAACGGCCTGCTTCAATTCTGGCCGCGAACTGCTACGCTGCCGAGGGCTGCGGCGGGCGCGGCCGGGCTGGGGAGGTAATCATGTCGTTCAGGGCATTCTTGCCGGCCGCGGCACTCGTGGCCGTGGCCGGATTTTGGCTCGGCTCTTCGGCGCCGACCGTCGGGCAATATTGCGAGGGTACGGTGTACGGCCTCTCCGGCCGTTACAATCTGGCGACCGGCAGCGGCTTTCTCGCCGTGCGCACATGGCCAAACTCGTCCTCACGGATGATCGGGCAGTTGTTCAACGGCGATCATACGGAGATCTTCGACCGGCGCGGCAACTGGGTCGAAATCGGCGGCGGCACCGGCTGGGCGAATGCGCGCTGGCTACGCAACGACTGCGGCTACTGAGACGCCAATGCATTTAGTGCGCGCCGCGGAAGCGACGCGACCTTTGGGCGCGGGCCAAAGGCCATTTTTGCAACCAAATTGGCTGCTTTGCGTTGCGGCCATGATGGACAACAAGCCTTTTGAAACGCCCGTCGTGGTCGAGCTTGGCCATGTCGGCAAATATCGCCATATCCGCTCGACCCAGGAGGCAGCGGAGTGTCTGATGACTGTGTGGCCGCTTAATCGCGGGCCTCGTCATCGTGATGCCCTCGACACTTGCCTCAAAGTGCTGGAAGGTTATCGTTCGACAGCGGAAGCGCGCCGGGCACTGATCGAGGCCGCCAGGGAATCGGAAGTGCTGGTGCACGACGACAAGCTGCCCGACGACCGGCTGCCAGACGACCGGTTGCATTGAGCAGGCGGACCTTTAACTGGAGGTTTTGATGGCGAAGCTGACTTACAAGATCGTCGAGCATGACGGTGGCTGGGCCTATAAGGTCGGATCAACCTTCTCAGAGACATTTCCCACCCATCAGGACGCGTTACGCGCCGCCGAGATCGCTTCGGCCGAACAACAGGTGGCGGGTTCCACCGATGGCATCCAGTATGAGGACGCCGAGGGCAAATGGCACGAGGAACTCGCCGACGGCCGCGACCGGCCTCAGACCGAAATCTCGGATTGATCTCGACAGGCGATGGCCGCGGATAGTGTGAAACTATCCGCAGCCAACCGGCGCCCCGTGAATCGAATTACTTCCCGCAGTACTTATCGTTGACGTTCAGCCCGGAATTGGCGTCGGGACCAGGCGTGTTGTGGGCACATGGACCGATACCTCCAGTGTTGCCTTGGGTGCTCAGCCCGGAGCCGTAGGCGTCGATGCTCCCGGTGGTGTACGGATCGACGGTTGTCTCCTCATGGTTGCCGAACAGCCACCAGCTATGGTTGGTATATGTCGGTTCTGACGACTGAGCCATGGCCGATGTTGCGAGGCCAATCGTCAGAGCGGATGCGGCTAGAAGTTTCGCGTACATATTAGTTACTCCGTATCTACCTTGGTCGTCTTGGGTGCGACACGGTCGAAACCCAATAGTCAGCCGAATGGTTCCCTGAAATTCTCGTGAAGTGGCGGTGATGCCGGGCGACAAAAGCGCGCCGCTATGCGCTCGATGAAGGCGACGACTTGTTCAGGCGCGGCGAATTGCGGCATCCGTCATCACCGGGATCCGAGCCGTGCACCTTATCCGCCCGCGATGCCGCCGCAAGGATGGCAAAAAACGGACTGACTTCGCGGGGCGGTCGTTGATCGCACCCCGCGTCCGAGAACAATCGGAAAGAGCTTTCTCCCGTCCTGGTCAAGCTATGCCAGCCACCGTAATCCAGGTGATATCCGTGTATGCCGGATCGTTCGCCGTTTGGGCGGCATTGCCGCCGCCCGTCGGTCGCGCTATTCAGACGGGCCGTCTGTCGGAGCCTTCCATGCCTGAAATCGTCACTGCCGCCATGCTTGTCATCGGCGATGAGATTCTGTCCGGCCGCACCAAGGACAAGAACATCGGCCACCTCGCCGATATCATGACGGCGATCGGCATCGACCTGAAGGAGGTGCGCATTGTTCCCGACGAGGAAGACGAGATCGTCGCGGCGGTGAATGCCGTGCGCGCACGCTATACCTATGTGTTCACAACCGGCGGCATCGGCCCGACACATGACGACATCACAGCCGATTCGATCGCCAAGGCTTTCGGCGTGCCTTGTGAATACGATGCCAAGGCCTATGCCCTGCTGGAGGCGAGCTATGCCGCACGCAGCATCGAATACACGGAGGCTCGCAAACGCATGGCGCGAATGCCGCGCGGCGCCGACCATATCGACAACCCGGTGTCCGTGGCGCCCGGTTTCCGCATCGGCAACGTCCATGTCATGGCCGGCGTACCCTCGATCTTCCAGGCCATGCTCGACAATGTCGTCCCGACGCTGAGAGCCGGCACCAAAATGCTGTCGGCCACGGTGCACTGCCCGTTCGGCGAGGGCCTGGTCGGCGGGCCGTTGGGCGAGATCCAGAAAGCGCATCCGGACACGATCATCGGCTCCTATCCGAAATATGGCGACGGCAAGTTCTGGACTGAACTGGTGGTTCGTGCCCGCAGCGCCGATGCGCTCGAGGCCGCGCGCGCCGACGTCGAGGCCATGGTGGCTGGCTTCGCTGGCAAGACGAGCTGATCCGGCGCAAACCGGAACCAAGAACGACGCCGCAACGTTTCCCTGCCGCGAGGCTCGTCACTCGCAAGGTTGAGGGATCATCATGCGTTTCAAGACCATCGTTGCCATTCTGCAGAACGAACAGGACGCCGAGCGGGTGCTCGACTGCGCCATCCCGCTTGCCAGCCGCTTCGAGAGCCATCTGATCGGCATTCATGCCGAGGCGCTCCCGGTGCCCTACACGTCGGCGACGGGTTTTCCCGATACGGAGTTCCTGCAGGTTTCCGCCGACATGAACCGGGAGCGGGCCGAAAAACTCCAGGCTTTCTTCCTGAGGTGCATCGAGGATTCCGGCCTCTCCTTCGAATGGCGGAGCCTGGAGAGCTTCTCCGGCGACAGCGCGCTGACTGGCATTTCAAACGTGCGCGCCGCCGATCTCATCATCGCCGCCCAACGCGAGACTGGCGGCGATCCGAGCGCAGACGTCGATACGCTGGTCTATGATGCCGGCCGGCCGGTGCTGGTGGTGCCGCATGCCGGTCCTCTCGTCACCACCTTCAAACACGTTCTGCTTGCCTGGAACGGCAGCAAGGAGGCCGCGCGCGCCGCGTTCGATGCCCTGCCCTTCATCATCGAGGCCGAGAAAACCGACATACTGGTCATCGATCCACCCGATACGCTCGACGAAAGCCCGGAGGCCGCGGGCGCCGAAATCGCGTCGGCCCTGTCGCGCCACGGCGCCACTGTCAGTGTCTCGGTGCAGAAATCGGGCGGCACCTCGGTCGACGACATGATCCAGAACAGAATCGCGGAGACCGGTGCCGATCTGCTGGTGCTTGGCGCCTACAGCCACTCCTGGCTGCGCCAGCTTCTGTTCGGCGGGGTGACGCGCACGGTGCTGCGCACGGCGCAGGTAGCGGCCTTCCTGTCGCGATAAGTCCACAGCGATCGCTACCAGCCACCCTTGCCAAGCCCGGTGATTTCCAGTTAATTCCGCGCGCATTCCCCTGTTTTCTTGCACGCGGCCGTCGCGTGCCGCGGAGTGCGCGAAAAATGTCCCTTCCCGAAAAAGCCTTCCCGGTCTCCTGGGACCAGTTCCATCGCGATGCCCGCGCGCTTGCCTGGCGGCTTGCCGGCACCAGCAAGGGCCAATGGAAGGCTATCGTCTGCATCACGCGCGGTGGCCTGGTTCCGGCGGCGATCATCTCGCGCGAACTCGGCATCCGCGTCATCGAGACGGTCTGCGTCGCCTCCTATCACGACTACACCAGCCAGGGACAATTGCAGGTGCTGAAGGAGATCACGCCGGCCTTGCTGTCCGACGATGGCGCCGGCGTGCTGATCATCGACGACCTGACCGACACCGGAAAGACCGCCGGCATCGTGCGGGCAATGATGCCCAAGGCCCATTTCGCGACCGTCTACGCCAAGCCCAAGGGCCGGCCGCTGGTCGATACTTTCGTCACCGAGGTCAGCCAGGACACCTGGATCTATTTTCCCTGGGACATGGGCTTCACCTATCAGAAGCCGATCGCCGACGATCACGCCGGCTGATTCGCGGCAAGCCGTTTTTACCAATCAAGCCAGCGCCGACGACAATATTTGCTTGCGCGGACTGACCCGCCGACAAGATATCCTGCGAAATCGACCCTTGTTGACGGGAATCAGCCAGCGTGACCGAAGTTTTTACTTTTATTGGTCACAATTAGCCGTAAGATTCATGAGACGGCAAACGATTCTGGAGGCTGGGGCTAGCTTCTTCGATGTTGACACGGCCAACGACGCACAACCACCTTGCTGAAAGGGTCCGGCGACTCTTCGGCACGGCACCGTGTCGTCTGCAGGTTGCCGCCCTGCCCTGGCGCGATGTCGGGAACGGCGTCGAGGTCATGCTGATCACCAGCCGCGATACTGGCCGCTGGGTGTTGCCGAAAGGCTGGCCGGAAGCCAAGGAGCCGCTCTGCGAAGCCGCCGCGCGCGAGGCCGCCGAAGAAGCCGGTTTGCGCGGCAACATCTCCCATCTCGAAGCCGGCCGCTATTTCTATGCCAAGGTGCTGGCTTCGGGCGAAGAAGTGCCTTGCGAGGTGCTGGTGTTTCCGCTGCATGTCGACAAGATCGCCGACCGCTGGAAGGAAAAAAATTCCCGCACACGCAGGTGGGTCAGTTCCAGCGAGGCCGTGCGCATGGTCAATGAGCCCGACCTCTGTCAGATCATCGCCTATTTCTGCGCCGACCCGCGCAGGTTCTCCTGAGCGCACGTGTTATCGCGGCAGACTCACAACTATGCGATGCACCGCGTGTGAATGGTTTGCTAATTTTTCTTCGATAGAAATGGGCCAGTCTGGCGCGTTTCATCGATGGCGAATCCTGTAAACCCATTTCAGCAAGAGTCCCCTGAGCCGCAGCGCGAGCATCGGCCACGCGTGCTCAAAGGTGGAACGATCATCACCGGGATCCGGAATTCAGAAATCGGTTGTACGGTGCGCGACCAGCATGCGGGCGGCGCCGAACTGAAAATCCCGCTCGAGTCCCGGGTTCCCGACCAATTCCTTCTTTATGTGCCGCTCGACGGCGTCGCCTATCGCTGCGAAGTCCGCTGGCGCCGCAACGACCGGGTCGGCGTACAGTTCACCGGTACCGAGCCCAAGCCGAAGCGGCACTACGGCTGACTCCCTGCGCATCCGCTTGCCGGGCTTTTTTGAACCCGCCGGACAGTCTTGACGCAGCCCGCGTAGGCGGACCGGTGATCGCAAATGCTTGCCGCCGGAAAATGGCCGCCACAGCGGCCCATTCTATCCCCGTTATCCACATGTGTGACACACAAGATGTTGGGGTCACAAAAGCTACGCAAACGAATCCTTGACGGCTCGAAACGAGTCGCCTTTTATAGGCCATGCGCTCCTGTTGAGAGCGCGACCGGAAAGTTCTGAGCCCGGTCTTTTTCCCGGATTATGTGCGTTTTGCCCGCATTTCCGCCTATTTACGAGGCCGGCGGAATCGTGGGGTGGTGGGGCGACGAAAGGGAGAATTGTCGGACTGGAATAAATTGTCTGTTAACACTATATTTAGTGTTTGCAGGCAGGTTCGACGCTAGATAGTGTGAATTTCCCTCAGGTGAGGGAATCGAAAAATTCAGTTTTGAGGGACCCGCGGGGTCGGTTGGCAGCCTCGGCAAACGCTCGGCAAGGCGTTTTGTCGTGTGCGTGGCCGCGCCCGCGAAGAGGAGATGCCGGCATTGTTCGCAATGCCGGCAAACGGCGGACAGCGCGTTTCGTCTTTTGGGGGCAGAAATCCCCTGATGAAAGCGCTATATATAGACAAAAGGGACCGGACCAATGCGCATCGAGCGTCGTTTCACCAAGCCAGGACATGCAGGCCAAGAAGGGGCCGCTTATGCGGAGATCGAATTCCGCAAGGCGCTTTCCGAGATCAAGAATCCGGATGGCTCGGTGGTGTTCCGCTTGGACAACATCGATGTGCCGGCGCAGTTCTCCCAGGTCGCCGCCGACATCCTGGCCCAGAAATATTTCCGCAAGGCCGGTGTTCCCGCGCGCCTGAAGAAGGTCGAGGAGAACGACGTCCCCTCCTTCCTGTGGCGCTCCGTCGCCGATGAGGCCGAGCTCGCCAAGCTGCCGGAAGCCGAGCGCTACGGTTCCGAGATCGACGCCCGCCAGGTCTTCGACCGGCTGGCCGGCACCTGGACCTATTGGGGCTGGAAGGGCGGCTACTTCAAGGCGTCGGAGGAAGATGCGCGCGCCTTCCGCGACGAGCTTGCCTATATGCTGGCCACCCAGCGCGTCGCGCCGAATTCGCCGCAATGGTTCAACACCGGCCTGCACTGGGCCTATGGCATCGACGGTCCGAGCCAGGGTCACTTCTATGTCGACCCCTTCACCGGCAAGCTGACCAAGTCGAAGTCCTCCTACGAGCATCCGCAGCCGCATGCCTGCTTCATCCAGGGCGTGCAGGACGACCTCGTCAACGAGGGCGGCATCATGGATCTGTGGGTGCGCGAGGCGCGCCTGTTCAAATATGGCTCCGGCACCGGCTCAAACTTCTCGCTGCTGCGCGGCGAAGGCGAAAAGCTGTCCGGCGGCGGCCGCTCGTCCGGCCTGATGAGCTTCCTCAAGATCGGCGACCGTGCGGCGGGCGCCATCAAGTCGGGCGGCACGACGCGCCGCGCGGCGAAAATGGTCATCGTCGACGCCGACCACCCCGACATCGAGGAATTCATCGACTGGAAGGTCAATGAAGAGCAGAAGGTCGCCTCGCTGGTGACCGGCTCCAAGATCGTCAAGAAGCATCTCGAAGCGATCATGAAGGCCTGCGTCAACTGCGAAGGTCATGACGACGACTGCTTCGATCCGGCCGTCAACACGGCGCTGAAGCGCGAAATCAAGGCGGCCAAGAAGTCGGCGGTGCCGGAAAACTACATCTATCGCGTCATCCAGTTCGCCAAGCAGGGCTACACCTCGATGTCGTTCAAGACCTACGACACCGACTGGGATTCTGACGCCTACCTGACGGTCTCGGGCCAGAACTCCAACAATTCGGTGTCGCTGAAGGACAATTTCCTGCGCGCCGTCGAGACCGACGCCGACTGGCACCTGACCGCCCGCAAGGACGGCAAGGTCTTGAAGACGCTGAAGGCGCGGGACCTCTGGGAAAAGATCGGCTACGCCGCCTGGGCGTCGGCTGATCCCGGCCTGCATTTCAACACGACGATGAACGACTGGCACACCTGCGCATCGGCGGGTGCGATCCGGGCTTCCAACCCGTGCTCGGAATACATGTTCCTCGACGACACGGCCTGCAACCTCGCCTCGATCAATTTGCTCCCCTACCGCAACGCCGACGGCACGATCGATATCGCTGCCTACGAGCACACCGTGCGGCTGTGGACCATTGTTCTCGAAATCTCGGTGATGATGGCGCAGTTCCCGTCGAAGGAGATCGCCAAGCTTTCCTACGACTACCGCACGCTCGGCCTCGGCTACGCCAATATCGGCGGCCTGCTGATGACCTCGGGCATTCCCTACGATTCCGACGAGGGCCGCGCCATCTGCGCCGCGCTGACCGCCATCATGACCGGCGTCGCCTACTCGACCTCGGCGGAAATGGCGTCCGAACTCGGCGCCTTCCCCGATTATGACCGCAACGCCCAGAACATGCTGCGCGTCATGCGCAATCATCGCCGCGCCGCCTATGGCGACAAGGACGGTTACGAAAAACTCGCCGTCAATCCGGTGCCTCTCGTGGCGTCGGACCTGAAGCAGCAGGATTTGGCCACCCACGCCAAGGCCGCCTGGGACCGCGCCATCGAACTCGGCGAGGAGCATGGCTACCGCAACGCGCAGGCTACCGTGATCGCGCCAACCGGCACGATCGGCCTGGTCATGGATTGCGACACCACCGGCATCGAGCCCGACTTCGCCCTGGTGAAGTTCAAGAAGCTCGCCGGCGGCGGCTATTTCAAGATCATCAACCGCGCCGTGCCGGAAGCGCTGCGCACGCTCGGTTACTCCGAGAGCCAGATCGCCGAGATCGAGGCCTATGCCGTCGGTCACGGCAATCTCAACCAGGCGCCGGCCGTCAACCCCGGTTCGCTCAAGGCAAAGGGCTTCACCGACGACAAGATCGCGGCGCTTAATGCCGCGCTGAAGTCGGCCTTCGACATCAAGTTCGTCTTCAACCAGTGGACGCTCGGCGCCGACTGGGTGAAGGAGACTTTCGGCTTCACCGACGAACAGCTCAACGATTTCTCGTTCGAAATGCTGCCGGCGCTGGGTTTCTCCCGGAAGGACATCGAGGCCGCCAACATCCATGTCTGCGGTGCGATGACGCTGGAAGGCGCGCCCTTCCTCAAGGCCGAACACCTCGCCGTGTTCGACTGTGCGAGCCCCTGCGGCAAGATCGGCAAGCGCTCGCTTTCGATCAACAGCCACATCCAGATGATGGCGGCGGCGCAGCCCTTCATCTCCGGCGCCATCTCCAAGACCATCAACATGCCGAACGACGCGACAGTGGAGGACGCCAAGAGCGCCTACATGTTGTCCTGGAAGCTGGCGCTGAAGGCCAACGCGCTCTACCGCGACGGCTCGAAGCTGTCGCAGCCGCTCAATGCCTCGCTGCTCGCCGATGGCGAGGAGGATGAGGACGATGCGGTCGAGCAGCTGATCCAGGCACCGGCTGCGGCGCGCGCGGCGCAGATCACCGAGCGCATCGTCGAACGCATCATCGAACGCGTGTCGCGCGAGCAGGAGAAGCTGCCCGGCCGCCGCAAGGGTTACACGCAGAAGGCCAAGATCGGCGGCAACACCATCTTCCTGCGCACCGGCGAGTATGACGATGGCCGTCTCGGCGAGATCTTCATCGACATGAACAAGGAAGGCGCCACGCTGCGTGGCCTTCTCAACAATTTCGCCATCGCGATTTCGCTCGGCCTGCAATATGGCGTGCCGCTCGACGAATATGTGCACGCCTTCACTTTCACCAAGTTCGAACCGGCCGGCATGGTTATCGGCAACGATGCCATCAAGAGCGCGACGTCGATCCTCGACTACGTGTTCCGTGAGCTCGCCATTTCCTATCTCGGCCGCAACGACCTCGCCCATGTCGACCAGTCGGACTTCTCCAACACAGCGCTTGGCCGCGGCATCAGCGAAGGCAAGACCGACGCTGTCTCCAAGGGCCTGACCCGCGGCTCGCCGGTGAAGCTGGTTTCGAGGGCAAGCGGCAGTGAGCCGAAGGGTTTTGCCGGCTCCTCCGGCGCCCCTGCCCGCTCGGCGCCGACCGCCTTCTCCGGCTCCAACGTGCTGGCGTTGAAGCCGGCGAGCGACGAGGCGATCGCCTACAAGCGCGACTATGAGGAGCGGGCCAAGGAATTGGCGGAAGACATCGCCTTCGAGGAAGCGGCCTCCGATGCCTCGAGCGATACCACCGCGGCACTGTTCACCGACACGGCGGCCCAGGAAGCGGCCGAGGCGAAGAAACTCGCCGCCGACCGCCGCGCCAAGTCGCTGCTCCAAGGCTACACCGGCAATTCCTGCTCCGAGTGCCAGAACTTTACCATGGTGCGGAACGGAACTTGCGAGAAGTGCGATACGTGCGGCGCCACGAGCGGGTGCAGCTGAGAATCTGAGGCACTTCCTATTCACGGCATCCGAGGCCGGCCCGAGAGGGTCGGCCTCTGTGTTTTGTTCGACCCGATCTTACGACCGAACCGATGATGTTACTGTGCTTTTCCCGACGCATTTGTCGGTCGGCGGACGACGGTGCGGGTTCGGCACGAGTCACTGTAGGTTGCCATCACAGATACCAGGGCACCGATCCAGATGATCGATGCCATCGCGCTATTCATCGCTGCATCCCGTCAAAGTAAAAGCATCCCGGGCCGAGCCGTCGGGGTTGGCATTGGCGAAGTCGGGCCATTCGGCGAACGTCGCACCGAACTGCGGCAGCAGCAGCCCTTTCGGCGCCGGTGTCGCTTCGCGCGAATTCAGCTGCTCGGCGCCGCCGCCGGTCAGGGCATAGATCTGCCCGTCCCATATCCTGCACAGCCCGCTGCCGTCCTGCAGACCCGCTTCGCGGTCGTCGTCGGTGCAGGTGTGGCGGATGGTGCCGAGCGGAAATGAATTTTTGCCGTTGGTCCAGGTGATGTCGGCCGGCAGACTTATGTCGGTATGGGGCACGGTCAGCGAGAACACCTGCGTCGTCAGTGCCGCTGGTTCGTTGTCGAGCGGCCGGAATTGCATGACCGCGCCCGAGCGTGGCTCCTGATAGGTGGCGTGGCTCAGCAGGCATTCCTTGGCGCTCGCCGCTTGCATGAGCCCTAGCGAACCCAGGACAACAAAGGCCAGTTTGCGAATGGTCATCGAAATCTCGGGGAAAGCGTTGTGAAGCAAGGCCGGCTGCGTGCCGGGCTGCACAGTCGCATCATCCGTGCAAAACCATAAGCGAAATCCGGAACCGCTGCGTTTATCGCACGTCGATCGAAACTTGCCCCACGCAAACCAGCAATCTGTATGATCAGACGACGGCCCAGGGGGACAAGGATGCAGCGTTTGGCAATGATCATGGCAATCTCCGCAACTGCGATTGTGCCGGCCGCAGCGGCAGCGCCCTATGTCGGGACTTGGTCCAGGGACAGGTTGAACTGCCGTGCGACCGCCGACGTCCAGCGCCAGACTGTCTTCACCGTGGATCAATCGGCCCTGTCGTTTCCCAACCTCGGCTGCGAGCACGCGAGCTTCCGCAAAACCGCCACCGGTTGGGTGGTTCGCGCCAGCCAGTGTTATGGCGAGGACCCATCGCTTGACGAGCCATTTTCCCGCATCATCCATATCAAAAGAGATGGCGCGACGGTGCGATTGACCTGGCGGGGATTCGATAGCGGACCTCTCGTGCGCTGCTGAAGGCGGCGACGCTCAGACCAGTCCGACCAGCAAGGCCGAGCCGCCGAGAAAGCCTGCCGAACAGACCCACAGCAGCCAGAGCCCGCGCACCCGGCATTCGAGCACCGCCGAGGCGGGATTGGCGGGGTCATAATGCACGTCGACCTTGCCGCTCTCGACATACCGCCTCGCCTGACCGCCGACGAGGCCGGGCAGCGAGGCCGTCACGCTGGCGCCGAAAGCGACGCGATCGGCGCTGTAGCGCTGTCCGGCGACACCATAGCTGTAGACGATGCGGGATTTGAAGACAGTGCGCCAAGGCCGGTAGCCTTCGAACCTGTCGCGGGTCTTGATCGCCTGCAGGCCGGACGCATCGATACGGCCGGCGGTGGTCGGCCATTTTGTCGCCTGCTCGGCCATCGATTTCTGGGCAAAGCCCATGCGCAGCACAAAAAGACCCATGAACAGCAGGAACGCCGCGGCGCCGAGGTTCTGCGGCTTGGGCAAATGCGGCCCGATTGCCTCCATCACGCCACCGACGGAAAACACCAGCACCAGCGCACCAACCACCAGCCCCGCCGAAAGCTGGACCATGAACTTGAAGGCGCCATCCGGCATGGTGCGCTCGATCACCGCCTTGCCCGGACTGGACGGGTCATAGAACACGGTTACCGCCGCGCCGCGCGGAAACCGCGCAAGGGTTTCCGCGACTTCGAAATTTCCGAGGTTCTCCTGCACGCTGTAGTGCGAACTTTGGAATGTCTTGCCACCCACCTTGTACTCATAGGTGATGGCCGGAAAATTGCGGATTTCGGTCGAAGTGCTGCTTTCCGAGCCAGTGCCCGAGCTTGTCACCTCGCGCGCCTCGACACGCGACGAGACGATCTTTCCAGGCGTCGGCAACCAGCGGCTGGCGGCCTTGACCTCTCGCCATTTCAGGAAGGTGACGATCGACAGCATGCCGGCGACCGTGCAGGCAAAGCCAACCAATAGAAATTTGAGCTCCAACTCGCCCCCCGACGACCAAGAGTGCAGCAGCCCGCATATAGACAGCACGGCGCCGGAAATGTCTCGTCTATTCGCAAGATTGGGAAATGAACGCCGGCAACGCCATCCGCACGACGACGTGATAAAAGGTAGTGTCTCAGTTTGAAATTTGAGGCGGCAAAACCCGTTGTCGCGCCCCGGCCCGAACTCCTATATGCTTAGCGGAAAGCATGGAGGCGCGGTTGCCATACGTCAAAGTGGAAATTGCCAAGGGCATCGCATCGGTCGAGCAGAAGCGCGCCGTCATACGCGGCATGACCGACGTGCTTGTCAAGGAGCTTGGGCGCGACCCGGAATACGTCTTTGTCGTCATTGACGAGGTGGAGACAGATAACTGGGGTCGCAAAGGCGAGTCCCTTACCGAGCTTTGGAGGCAGCGCGATGCCAACCGGACCTAAAGGCCAGAAGCGACCAGCCGATGTGATCGGCAATGCCGTCCGCGTCATGCGTATTGCGACCGGCGAGGAAGACGACTCCGTTATCGATGACGGCAAAGACCCTGCCGCCAAGGCGCTCGGCGCAAAGGGCGGTAAAAAGCGCGCCGAGAACATGACGCCGGAGCGGCGCGCCGAGATCGCTAAGAAGGCTGCTGCGAAGCGCTGGGGAAAATAGCAAGCACGTTAGCTTTTGTTCCGCCTCTATGCTTGCAGGTGAATTGCAAGCATGATAGCGCTCCAGCCTTAGCAAGCATGGAGCGATTCTTATGCCGCATAACCCACAGAGCAAAGGCGGGCTCGCAAGAGCCGAAAAACTAACTCCCGAGGAAAAATCGGCAATTGCGTCGGGTGCGGCTAGGGCCCGATGGGAGGATCAAGCCAATCTCCCCAGCGTGGATTTCCCCGGAACGCTGAAACTCGGAAACATCAGTATTCCCTGCGCCGTTCTCACGGATGGTACGCGTGTCTTGTCCGAAAATGGAATTGCGAATGCCTTGCTCGGCGGGCGTAGCGGCGCATCTAAAAGAAAGAAGAAGGCGGCAGGCGAAGCTGGGGCCCATCTGCCCCTTTTTGTGGCACCACGGCAGTTAGAGCCGTTTATTTCCAACGAGTTGCTGGATGGGCCCCTTAGGCCAATCCGCTACGTGGACGGTAGATCTGTTGTTATCGGCTACGATGCGCGCATCCTTCGCGCTGTTTGCGAAATCTGGCTGAGCGCCCGCGCCGCTGGCGCTTTGCAAGACCAGCAGCTCGACAAAGCTCAACGGGCCGAAGAATTGATGCGGGCCCTTGCCGACGTTGGCATCGTCGCATTGGTTGACGAGGCTACGGGTTATCAGGCCTACCGCGCCCGCGATGAACTTCAAAAGATCCTTGCTGCATATATCGCCCCCGAACTGATGCCTTGGACACAACGCTTCCCTCAGAGCTTCTATGCGGAATTGCATCGGGTACGCGGCTGGCGATACGCCCCAGGATCGAACAAGCGCAACCACTACATCGGCAAGCTGACCAACGAATTGATTTACAAGCAACTGCCTGAAGGTGTTCTGGATGAGTTGCGCAATAAGAACCCGCGCGACCCTGACAAGGGACGCAGACGATACACGCATCATCGGTTTCTGACTGACGACATCGGCAACCCACATCTCGAAAAGCAGATTGTTGCAGTCACCACGCTATTAGCGGTTGCTGATGACTGGTCGGATTTTTCCCGCCTGTTCTGTAAAAAGTTCCCGCCGGGCCCCAACGATCTATTCTCGCTTCCCCCTCCAGATAAATGAACAGTAATGCTTGACACTAAGCATAAAAGTTCACATATTAGGGGCGTGAACAAGCTGCCCCTCCAAACCCGCGTCCAAATCCTCACCATGCTTTGCGAGGGTTCTTCCATGCGGTCGATCTCCCGCGTTGCCGACGTGTCGATCAACACGGTTTCCAAGCTGCTGGTTGATGCCGGCAAGTTCTGCGCCGATCTGCATGACCGCGAAGTCCGCAACGTGAAGTCCAAGCGCGTGCAGTGCGACGAAATTTGGAGTTTTACCGGCGCGATGCAGAAGAACGTTTCCGGTATGAAAAAGCCGGTCGATGGCGCTGGCGACACATGGACCTGGACCGCTTTGGACGCCGACAGCAAGCTTATCATTTCGTGGCTGGTCGGCGGTCGCGACGGCGAATATGCGTTGGCCTTCATGGACGACGTGAAGGACCGCCTTGCCAATCGCGTCCAGCTTACGACCGACGGTCACCGCGCCTATCTCAATGCGGTCGAGGAAGCCTTTGGAGCGGACATCGACTATGCCATGCTGGTCAAGCAGTACGGCGAGCCGGAAGGCAAAGCAGTGCCACAGGAACGCCGCTACAGCCCCGCCGTTTGCACTGGCGCGGTAAAGACCCGGATTGAAGGCTCGCCCGATCTGGCGCATGTCAGCACGTCGCACGTAGAGCGGCAGAACCTCACCATGCGGATGCAGATGCGCCGCTTCACGCGCCTTACCAATGCGTTCTCAAAGAAGTTCGAAAACCACGTCCACATGGTCGCGTTGTACACGGTTTGGTACAACTTCATTCGCATTCACAAGACGGTGAAAACGTCGCCAGCAATGGCCGCTGGCGTGTCGGCAACCTTGTGGTCGATGGATGATCTTTGCGAGAAGATGGACGCCGTTGCGCCGAAGCCGGGCAAGCGCGGGCCTTACAAGAAGCACTGGGCCTAGCTATCTTGTCGCAATGACCAGTTCGCTACTCCCGTGCCCATGCTGCCGTTCGCTCGTCGTGAGCCAGCCCGGCAGCTACGAAATCTGCCCAGAGTGCGGATGGGAAGACGATCCCGTGCAAACTGCCGATCCTGATTATGCGGGCGGCGCAAATGAGCTCAGTCTAAATCAATACCGGCGGCAAATTTCAAACTGAGACACTACCTGATAGAAGGACCACTTGACGATCGACCCGATCGGATAAATTCCAGGAAGACAACAGCCGGGACGATGCGCATGAGTGACAAAGCCGACGACGAAACCGATATCGTGAACCAGCTCGCCTATGTCAGGGCCGATCCGACCCAGCACGACACGCTGACGCTTCTCGCCATGATCGATGCCGCCATCGCCGAGATCATGAGCCTGAGGACGCGGCTGCGGCTGTGCGAGGAAAAGAACGCCGGAAGCAACCAGTTCCGATAGGGACGAGCGCCCGGGCGACGGACGGTATCCCGTCCTAGTCCGAGTCAGCCATCATCTGCCTGCCGCCACCGCCGGCCCAGGCGCGCCATTGCCGCTCATCGCTGTGGAAGACGTTGAGATCGATGCGGCCGGTCACGCCATGCGACAGGCCGGAGCCGGAATACTGCCAGAACAGCCACTTGCGATCGGGATAGACCTTTGACGGGTGCCGGGCCACAGCGCGCAGCCAGAACGGGTAGTCCGGGAAGGCGCCCTGAAGGTTGTCGCGATAGAAATCCGGCGCCGTGTAGATGATCGGCCGCTGGCCATAGCGGCGCTCCAGCTTGTCCATGAACACCTGCATCTTCTCCAGCACCTTTTCGCGCGACGGGCGCCGCTGGCAACTGGAGTCGCCGTTCCACTCGACGTCGATCACCGGCGGCAGCGCGCCCTCCACCTTCGGCACGTTGCGGATGAACCAATCGGCCTGCTCGCCGGCGGTGCGGCACCAGTAGAAGAAGTGATAGGCCCCGCGCTTCAGGCCGGCGGCGTCGGCGCCGCGCCAGTTCCTGGTGAACATCGGGTCGAGATGGTCGCCGCCGTCGGTCGCCTTGATGTAGGCGAAGTTGGCGCCCTGGGCGCGCAGCTTCTCCCAATTCACGTCGCCTTGCCAGCGCGACACGTCGACACCATGCACGGCAAGGTGACGGGGCGACGAGCGGCCGAAATTGATCGGCTTGGCATCGCGGAAGCCGTAGCGCGTGACCGGGCCTGCAAGCATGGGCGGCGCCGCCCGCGACAACAGTTTCGGCGGCGACACCAGGGCAGCCTCCTCGATCGGCGGCTCGACGCTGTCGGGCAGTTCGGGTGCGGGAAACGCCACCGTCTCTTCCTCCGCAAGGCCGAAGGGCCGAGCGGTGTCGTCCTCGGGCGCAACCTCAACCCGATTGCGCGCCGCGTTTGCCTTGGCCACCGGAACGGATGTGATCGGCGCGCTTGGCCGCACCACCGAACTGGTCGTCTCATTGGACGGCTTCTGCATGTCGAGCGCGTCCATGCCCGATGTCGACGAACAGCCGGCAAGGCACAGCGATGCGATCACGAAACTGATGACGCCTGGTAACCGCATCTGGACCTGTACTCAAACACAACAGACCGAAGGCGACGGCCGACGGACAACCAGACGAGTTATGAACGAGAAATTACCAATAAAGTTTGAATCAAGTTTTTTACCATGGCTGTGGCCCCTTTCAGACAGTCGCAGGAGCGGCCCGGCCAAGCCTTGACAGCGCCATGATATGGCTGTTGAGAACGGTATGCGGCGTATGCGCCGGCGTTCCCATGAATCTCGAAAAGGCGCCGGGCCACGCGGCTGGCTCGTCAACGACAAGCTCGACCAACTCAGGAGCCTGCTCGAGAGCGGCAGCTGAGGAACACTTTCAAAGGGAGCTTGCGTGCAGTCGTTCATCGACCAGAGCGTTGGTTTCATCGAGAACCATCAGGCCTGGGCGGGCCTCGTGGTCGGATTGCTGGCCTTCGGCGAATCGCTGGTGCTGGTCGGCATCCTGTTGCCCGGCACCACGGTGCTGATCATCGTCGGCGGCCTGGTGGGTGCCGGTATCGTCCAGCCACTGCCGGTCCTCCTCGCCGCGATGATCGGCGCGGCGCTCGGGGACACCATCTCCTTCTTTCTCGGCAAATGGCTCGGGCGCGGCGTCGTCCACAAATGGCCGCTCAACCGCTATCGCCGCGAGATCGCCAGGGCGCGCCTGTTCTTCCATCGCTACGGTTTCGCCGCGGTTTTCGTCGGCCGCTTCTTCGGTCCGGTGCGTGCCACCGTGCCGCTGGTCGCGGGCATGATGGGGATGAACAGGCGCCGCTTCCAGATCGCCAACATCCTGTCGGCGATCATCTGGGCGCCGGTCGTGCTGTCGCCTGGGTGGCTGGTGGCGAAAGGGGCCGACAATCTGCCTGAGCTAGACGCAACCAGCCTGTTCGGCCTGGCGGTGATCGCGGCCATGGCGGCGGCGATCATCGTCGTCGTTATTGTCATCAGACTGCGCGGCAGGCGCGATACCCGGGCTTAGGGCGTTCAGCCGCGCTTCCTGAAGACGCCGATCATCGGCCCCAGGTTCCAGTAGTCGTCGTTGCGGCCGAGGGCCGGAGCGAGCAGGCTCGATATCGTGCCGTCGAGAAAGAGCGCGTTGTCGCAGCCGAGCACGTCGCGAAACAGGCGGGCGAAGGCATGGAACGTCACCGTGCCGTTCGAGATGGCAAAGACGGCAACCCCATCCTTTCGCACTCCGACGCCGTCGCGGCTCTTGCGCGACGTGCCGTCGGACCGGAATTTCGGGTGAAGCTGGCCGTCGATCACCAGCATTGGCCCCGATTGCGTCGCATAGTCGGTGGCTGGCCGCTGCCTGACGAAGTCCCTGGTCGCCCGGACCGCGGCCTTGCCGCCGCCGACGTAGAAGATGCCATTCGGCTGCAGCGAAAAGTTGCCGCTTCCCGAGCCCGTCTTCACACCGGCCATTTCCTGGCCGCGTTCGACATAGAGGCCGACCGGCCTGAGGTCCGGATGATACATGCCGCCATTGATGGCAAACAACATGGTACGGCCGGCCGTGCGCTGGGCGCTGTCGAGATTGTGCAGCGATTGAAAAGGCTTGCCCGCCGGGTCTTTCCAGAACAGTTCGATCGAATACAGTTTCGGATCGACCTCGCAGACGAGAAAGCTCGCGGCCTCGAAGGCGACGTCACGGCAAGGCGGCACCGAAGCGAACCACTGGCCGAATGCCATCATCGTGGCGACCGCGTGGGGCAACGCGCCCTTGACCAAGGTCAGCAACAAGGGCGCAGAATGCAGGAGAGTCAAAAAATCCATGCGCGTTCCGGATTGTCGGTCCCAACGAATTGTCGTGGATAGCACCGCTTGCCGGCACGATGAAGGATTTGCTCGAGGAGAAGCGTGGACTACGGCCCGACGGCTATTTGACGGCGCTGACCAGCTTCTCTTCGCCGGCAAGAATGGAGACCCAGTGCCCGGTGTCGTCACTCGCCTGTCTTTTCAGATAGCGATACGGCGTCTGGTTCCAGACACGAACCTTGTCGACGAGATTGTCGAGGATGAAGTCGCCCTTGTCGGTACGCACCGTCAGCACGGCGTGGCCCTCGCCGTCCGGCTTGCGAACCACCGTCATCAGGAGGTTGGCTATGGCAATGCCCAGGCTGTTGAGCTCACGCCGCTTTTCCAGCGCGTAATCCTCGCAATCGCCGAAGCCATTGTCCGGATAGGCCCACCATTCCTCCTTGCCGTAATTGTCCATGTCGCTCATCGGCTTGACGCGTGCGTTGACCGAAAGGTTCACGGCTCTGATCTCCCGCGACAGCTTGGCGGTCAGTCGTGCCGGCTCGCTGTCGGGTGAACGGATCAAGCACTCGGCGGAATGGATCTTGCAAAAATCATAGTGGCCGATCGGCTGGGAGGTCGAGCCGCCGATAACCATGGAAACGGGAGCCGTGTAGGCGGAACTCGCCGCCGAACAGAAAGCAATCAGGCCAATCGCGAGCCCCAGCCCCTTCGCCTTCCGGCGCCAACCCATCAAGGATGCCATCCGGCCCCGCCCATCTGTTTTGTTAACAGAACGTTAAGGGCGGATGTTGCCGGAAGTCAATGAAGGCGTCCGATCACATCTTCGGGCATGGGTTCATGTCCTCCCGGCGGTTGCAGCCGCGCAACACCGGAAGCGTGCCGATCCGGCCTAGGCAAGCCATCCCGTTGCCACGCCGAGCAGCAAGACAACCCCGAGCACGCCGCGATAGATGACGAAGGGCCAGGCGGAGAAGCGTTCCAGCACGCGCATCAGGCCCCAGATGGCGAAAAAGGCCGATATCGAGGCCACAAGCAGTCCCATGCCGAGAACCGACCATCCATGGGCATCGAGATGCACCTTGTGCAGTTCCCACAATTCCTTGAGGCCGGCGAGCGCGATGGCCGGCAGCCCGAGCAGGAACGAGAAACGGGCCGCCTCCGCCCGCTTGAAGCCAAGCCCCAGTGCCGCCGTCAGGGTCGAGCCGGAACGGGAAACTCCGGGTATCAAGGCGCCGATCTGCGCGATGCCGACCAGCAGTGCATCGGCCAGCGACGCGTCGGCCATGGTGCGCCGGTGGCGGGCAAGGATTTCCGCCAGCCCCAGCAGGACCGCCATGGCGATGCAGGCCCAGCCAATCACACTCAGGCTACGCAACGGCGAATTGCAGGTGTTGAGAACGCCCGAGAGCGCCACCCCGGCGATGACGATGGGGATCGTCGCCAGCACGATCCACAGCGCCAGGCGGAAATGCCGGTCGGCAAAATCGCGGCGCGTGAGGGCGTCGAGCGACCCGAACAGAAGATCCCTCACATCGCCCCAGAAATAGCTGACCACGGCGGCAAGGGCCGCCAGTTGCATGGCGGCAGAGAAGGCGGAACCCGGATCCTGCCAGCCGAGCACGGCCGGCACGATGCGCATATGGGCGGTCGAGGAAATCGGCAGCAGTTCGGTGATGCCTTGCACCAGGCCGAGGAATGCGACCTTGGCAAATCCAAGGCCGACAAAGCCCGTGTCGACGCCTTGCGTGCAGATATCAGCCATGTCGGGTTCCATGCGGGAGAGATCGGACTTGCGAAGGCACGATCGGCGGCGATCGGAGCCGGACAAGCCATACCGTCATGCTGCGGAGAATCAATTTACGGATTTGTAAGCTGGCACCGCCGCGTCAGGCGCGTACGGTTCAAACCGGCCCGAAGGGCCGGCGATGCTCCCATGGGTGAGGTTGACAAGACGATTACGGGCACAGCCACAGTTTCTGGCAGGTCCTGGCAATCACATGCGCGGGCGGCATGACAGGCTCCTCTGCGGACGGCCGGCGAGCCCGCTCAAGCAGCATGCGCACCTGTTCCGGGCGCACACGGTCGCGCTCCATCACAAGCAGGACCATCGGGTCGCTCAAAAGCTCGTCCAGGGTGCTGATGCTGTCGCTCATCCGTCGTCTCCTCGAATGCCGGGCCCGCGACGCTTAGATAGGGTGACAAAGATGGCCCGCCAATGACGCTTTGCCGGCTATCGCGTGTCTCTTTGGGTTATTTTTTGGTCATCCTAGGGCACGTCCTCTCCTGCTGACGGGAAGGAGAAAGCCTAGGCCGGCGGAGCGCCTTCATATTGCGGCAGGCCGTCGTCCAGCATCACCCAAGGCTGCTTCGAGGTGGTCCAGATATGCATCTGGGGCCGGAACAGCGACGGGTCGTCGAGCGAACCGGTCGTGACGCCGATGATGCCGGCCGAAACGCGCCGCGAAAACATCGTCGTGCCGCAGCTCGGGCAAAAACCGCGCTCGAGGTCCGGCGAGGTATTGACCGTGGCCAACGGGCCCTCGACCGTCACATCGTCGATGCGGAACAGAACGCGCGCATTGAAGGCCGCGCCGATCGCCTTCTGGCAGAGCCGGCAATGACAGATGCGCTCGTTGATGGGGCCGGCGTCGGTGCGGTAGCGCACCGCCCTGCACAGGCATCCGCCCTCATATTTTGTCATCGCCTGGATCCATTGTTGGAGTGAACAGGCGGCAAGGTAGCGGCGAAGCCGATTGGGTCAATTGAAAAGCTTTGATACAAGGTCATCGATTATCGTGATGTGGCAGGACCGTCATGACAGCGGACATCGAAACAATCGGCATTGCGGCTCTGTTCGGACCGCCCTCGCCCGCCCGCGACCGCTGCGACGCCAGGATCATGGCCGCCGCGTCCGGCATCGGCTTCATGGCGGTCCGGGATTTCCCCGGCGACGACTGGCTGACGCCGGACAAGCGCGCGCAAGTGCTGCGCATCTTCGCGCTTCCCGATGCCGGGAGGCAGGAATTGCTGCGCTGGAATTTCGATCACACGAAGAAGAATTTCTACCGCGGCTGGTTTCCGCTGCAGCCGCAAGCCGTTTCCTACAAGGAAGGTATCGACATGGGGCCGGACCTTGCCGACGCGGCGCGACTGTCAGCCTCCGACGATCCCTTGTGCGAGCCGACACCACTGCCGGCCGAAAATGCGCTGCCCGGCTGGCGAACCGCGACAGCCGACTACTATCGCGCGATGGAGACGATCGGCACCATGCTGATGCGGTCGATCGCTCGCGGACTTGGCCTGCCTGAACTGATCTTCGATGCCTATTTCGATGGTGGCATCTCGACGCTGCGCCTGATCCGCTATCCCCTGCGCGACGCCAATGCCGGCGTCGACACCAGCGGGCCGGAGTTTTCGGTGATCCACAAGGGTGAGATGCGCACCATCATCGGCCGCGAACATGCCGATTCAGGCTTCGTCACCTTGCTGGCGCAGGATGGCGTCGAGGGCCTGCAGGCAAAGAACCTCGCCGGCGAATGGATCGACGTGCCTCCAGCCAACGGCACGCTGGCGGTCAATTTCGGCCAGTTGCTGGAACGCTGGACCGGCGGCCGCGTGCGGGCGACACGGCACCGGGTCATCGCGCCGAAAACGGTGCGGTTCTCGATCCCGTTCTTCTACGAGCCGCGCGTCGATGCGGAAATCTCGCCTCTGCCATTGGACGACGCCGAACCGTTCGCGCCGTTTCTCTACGGTGACTATCTCTGGGAGTCGGCGACGAACTTCGTCGAGATGAGCGGTATCAAGCATCTGAGGCAGCCGCGCCGCGCCAAGGCTTCCTGAGCGACACGCAGGCCGTCTCGCTGGAGACGACCTGCGGAGATGGCAGGGTCAGGTTTGCGTCCCAAGGACGAGCCGAGCCAACGCGACCCGAAATCGCCGGTGAAAAATTCTGGACACTGTGAGTGCTGCAGAGGAGGCGCGCGTCAGTGACGTTTGGCGTGCACCAGATAGGCGTCGATCTCCGACTCGCCGAGCCACTTGGCTGCCTCCAGACGATGCAGTCCTTCGACAAGTATGTGCCGCTTGCCGTCGTGGCGGACCTGGATCGGCGTCTTCATACCGTTTTCCAGTATATCCTCGGCCAGATGCCGGACGGTCTCGGGATGCAGCGTCTTCTTGCGCGCGGTGGGCACATAGATGTCGTCGACCTTGACCTTTTGCACCCTGAGCATGCCTGTCCCCGTGGCGGAGCCGCCGCCATCTTTCCTGAGATAGTCGGTTTGCCGAGCGCGGCCAAGAGTGCGGCTAACGAATGCTGGCATGATCGTTTCCATTTGACGCCTGGCCGGCGGATCGCCGAAATGGCGCCTCCGATGGTCCAGGGCTTCATGATCAATCCGCCGACCGAATTTCCCGATTTCGGGCTGACGCCCGAGCAACGCCGCCATGCCGTGCGCGGCCACTATTACGAATGGCCAGGCATGGATGGCGAACGCGGCGAGATCTGGTGTTACAGCGACCGGTTTTCGTACCGTGCCGGCGAGACGGTTACGCTGCATGTCAGTTCGACCGCTCCGTCCTTCGGCATCACGATCGTTCGGGACGGCGGCACCGAGACGAAAATGTTCGAGAAGTCTGGCATCGCATCGTGCTGGCAGGACAGTCCGGATCAATGCTCGGCCGAAGGTTGCGGCTGGCAAGCCTCCTTCGAATTTTGCGTCGGAAGCGACTGGTCGTCCGGCGCCTATCGCGTGACCCTGACCGCAGACGGGCGCGACGGCAAGCCGATCCAAAGTCACCACATTTTTATCGTTTCTCCCCAGCCCGGCAAGAAACCCGGCCGCGTGCTGCAGGTGGCGGCGACAGGCACATGGCTTGCCTACAACACCTGGGGAGGCTCCAACCACTATCAGGGCATCACCGGGCCCGACCGCAACCAGTACTCGCCCATCGTGTCGACGCAGCGCCCCTGGTGCCGCGGCTTCGTCGTGCTGCCCGGGGATGCGCCCCGCGTGCCATTGGAGGTCGCGGTGCCGCCGAAGACCGTGCCGCGGTATCCGCACATGGAGTGGGCGCTCGCCACCGGTCATTCGAAGAAATACGCCTCGTCCGGTTGGGCCAGCTACGACAGCCATTTTTTTCGCTTCGCCGAACGGGCTGGTTATGATGTCGACCTGACAAGCCAGCACGATCTGCATTTTTCGCCCGAGATTCTCGACGGCTACGACTGCGCTGTCTTCGTCGGCCACGACGAATACTGGACCTGGGAAATGCGCGATGCGGTCGACTTCTATGTCGAGCGCGGCGGTCATGCGGCGCGCTTTGCCGGCAATTTCATGTGGCAGACGCGGCTCGAGGACGAAGGCCGCCGGCAGGTCTGCTACAAATACCGCGCCCGGGCCGAAGACCCGGCCTATCGCGGCGGCGACGTGACCCGCGCCACCAATTCCTGGGAAGCGCCCGAAATCGGCCGGCCGGGTTCGGCGACCTTCGGGCTCAATGCCACACGTGGTGTCTATGCCGGCTGGGGCGGCTGCGCGCCACGTGGCGTACGCGGCTTTCCGGTCTATCGGCCCGAGCACTGGGCCTTCGCCGGCACCGGCATCTATTACGGCGACCTGCTCGGCGCCGACAGCCATGTCTATGGCTATGAGGTGGACGGGCTCGACTTCGAGATACGCGGCGGCCTGCCCTACCCGACCGCCACCAGCGGCGCGGCCGATGGCTTGCAGGTGCTGGCCGTCGGTATGGCAAGCCAGGTCGAGGAAAGCGCCGACATCCCGGTCGAGGACCAGTTCCTCACCGACGAGGATGGCCGCTTCACCGCCGAAACTTTGTTCGGCGAGGCGAGCGACGCCAATCTCGAAAAGGTCAAACGCGGCAATGGCATGATCGTCAATTTTCCACGCGGCAAGGGCGACGTGTTCCACGCCGGAAGCTGCGAATGGGTCGCCGGCCTGCTAAGACAAGACCCGATGGTCGAACGGGTTACCCAGAATGTCCTCGATCGCTTTCTTGGAAAGTCCTGACATGTCGAAAGTCCAGCCTGCCATTCAAGACACCGATGCCCGGCGCCAATCGCATCTGTTCTACCTCTCCAGCCTACGCCGGCCGCTGATCGACCGCGCCGAAGGCATCTACATGTGGACGCAGGATGGTCGCCGTTTCATCGACGGATCGAGCGGGCCGATGGTCGCCAATATCGGCCATTCCAACCGCAATGTGCTCGACGCCATGAAGCGGCAGATGGACCGCGCCACCTTCGCCTACCGGCTGCATTTCGAGAACGAGCCGGCGGAAGAACTGGCGCGAGAACTTGCCGGCAAGCTGCCGGTAGGCATGGACCGCATCTTCTTCGTCTCCGGTGGTTCCGAAGCGACGGAATCCTGCATCAAGCTGGCGAGGCAATGGGCCGTGGCCACCGGCCAAGCCGGCCGCTGGAAAGTGATCACCCGCTTCCCTTCCTATCATGGCGGTACGCTGGGGTCGCTTTCGATCACCGGCGACGATGCGCTGGCCGAGACTTTTACGCCGATGATGCGGGTGATGCCGACCGTGCCGGCACCAACCGCCTGGCGCGACCGCGACAATCTCTCGATGGAGCAGCGCGGCGTGCGCTATGCCGACATGCTGGAGGAAAAAATCCTCGCCGAAGGCCCCGAAAGCGTCGTCGCCTTCATCATGGAGCCGATCGGCGGCGCCGCGACCGCTGCGCTTGTCGCGCCGGACAGCTACTATGCGCGCATCCGCGAGATCTGCGACCGCTACGGCATCCTGCTGATCCATGACGAAGTGATGAGCGGTGCCGGCCGCACCGGCAAATTCCTCGGCGGCGACCACTGGAATTGCAAGCCGGATATCGTCGCGCTGTCGAAGGGACTGGGATCGGGCTACGCGCCGCTCGGGGCACTGGCGGCGCCGATGCGGCTGGTCGAGCCGCTGCTCGCCACCGGCGGCTTCCAGCACGGCCACACCTATGCCGGCAACCCGCTGGCCTGCGCCGCCGGACTTGCCGTGCTGGGTGAAATGGACCGGCTCGACCTGATCGCCAACGCCGCCGCCATGGGCGACGTGCTGATGGACGGATTGAAGGGCCTGGCGAAGCGCTTCCCGTTCATTGCCGATGTTCGCGGCAAGGGGCTGCTTACCGGCGCCGAAATGGTCGCCGATCCCGATACGCTGAAACCGATCGAACAGAGCAAAAAAACCACTCAGCGCCTGCTCGACCTGGCCTATGAGCGCGGGCTGATCATCTATGGCCGCAGGGTCAAGGGCGGCGTCGACGGCGACAATTTCATGGTGGCACCGCCGATGATCGTCACCAGCGAACAGATCGGCGAGATCATCTCCATCATTGGCGACTCGCTTGAGATTCTTGCCTCCGAGCTAGATCTGCCGGTCGAAGGCCGGGGGTAGAGCAGATGGCGCCGCGCAAAGTCATCATCACCTGCGCCGTTACAGGTTCGGTGCACACGCCGTCGATGTCGCCCTATCTGCCGGTGACACCGGACCAGATTGCCGCGGACGCCATCGCGGCGGCCGAGGCCGGCGCCTCGATCCTGCATCTGCATGCCCGCGACCCAAAAGACGGGCGGCCGACCGCCGATCCCGATGTGTTCATGCAGTTCCTGCCGCGCATCAAGCAGGCGACGTCGGCTGTCATCAACATCACCACCGGCGGTTCCTCGCTGATGACGCTCGACCAGCGGTTGGCGGCGCCGCTTCGGGCCGAGCCCGAGATGTGCTCTCTCAACATGGGCTCGATGAATTTCGCGCTGTTTCCGATGCTCGACAAGCCAAGGGAATGGCAACACGAATGGGAACCGAAGCTGCTCGAAGCCACGCGCGACACCATCTTCAAGAACACGTTCGCCGACATGGAGGGCGTGCTCGAGCGGCTTGGCAAAGGCTGCGGCACCCGCTTCGAGTTCGAGTGCTACGATGTCGGCCACCTCTATTCGCTGGCGCATTTCCGCGACCGGGGGCTGGTGTCGGGACCGCTGTTCATCCAGTTCGTGCTGGGCATACTGGGCGGCATCGGCGCCGACCCTGACAATCTCGTCCACATGAAGCGCATCGCCGACAAATTGTTCGGCGACAGCTACCAGTTCTCGGTGCTGGCCGCGGGCCGCAACCAGATTCCGCTGATATCGATCGCCGCCGCGATGGGCGGCAATGTCCGTGTCGGGCTGGAAGACAGCCTCTATGACGGCCGCCAATTGGCGAAATCCAACGCCGACCAGGTGCGCCGCATCCGTGGCATTCTCGACGGGCTTTCGCTGGAGGTTGCGACACCGGCGGAAGCGCGCGACATGCTGGCGCTCAAGGGCGGCGACCGGGTGGCTTTTTGAGACAAGACCGTGACTAATCCATCCAATGATGTCCTCCTCCGCCCCGGCACCATCGATGATGTCGAAAACATCCATGCGGCGATCCTGAAGCTCGGTACCCATATCGGCGCGCCCGAGGAAATCGTCTCGACGGCGGACGACCTCAGAACCTGGGGCTTCGGCGAAAAGCCCGCCTTCTCGACCCTGATCGCCGAAGTCGGTGGCGAATTCGCCGGGCTTTGCCTGCATTTCCCGATCTTCTCGACCTGGATGGGTCGGCCTGGCGTCTATGTGCAGGACCTCTATGTCGAGGACCGGTTCCGTGGCCGCAAGATCGGCGAACGCCTGCTGCGGCGCGTGGCGGCCGAGTGCCGTAGGGATGGCGGCGTGTATCTCAGGCTGTCCGTCGACACCGACAATGAGGGAGCCAAGACCTTTTACGAGAGGTTGGGCATTGCCTGGTCGAGTTACGAGCAGACGCAGAAAATCATCGGCGAGGCCTTTTTCGCCTTCGCCGACGCGTCGGAAAATGGGGAGCAGGAATGAAAGCCTTCTACGCGCAGGAGCAGAAGCGGCACGACCCCAAGGCCTTTCTTTCCAGCGGTGCGGCGCAACCCAACCCTGAAAAACCGGAACGCGTCGAAAGATTGCTAGCCGGCGCAAAATCCGCCGGTTGCACGATCGAGCGACCGCGCGATCACGGCCTCGGCCCGGTCTCGGCGGTGCACACACCCGAATATCTCGACTTCCTCGAACATATTTTCGAACGCTGGCAGCGGATCGAAGGGGCGTCGGCCGAGGTCATCCCCAACATCCACCCGATCGCCCGCAACGGCTCCTATCCGGCCTCCGCTGTCGGCCAGGCCGGCTACCACATGGCCGACACCGCTTGTCCAATCTCGGGCGAAACCTGGCATAGCGCGCTATGGAGCGCCTGGAGCGCGGTCGAGGCGGCGGAAACGGTGATGGCAGGCGCTTCCGGTGCCTATGCACTGTGCCGACCACCCGGCCATCACGCCTTTGCAGATGTCGCCGGCGGCTTCTGCTTCATCAACAATTCGGCCGTCGCGGCACAGGTGCTGCGCAGACAGGCTGCCCGCGTGGCGATCCTCGATGTCGACCTGCATCACGGCAATGGCACGCAAGGCATTTTCTATGCGCGGCCTGACGTGCTGACCGTTTCGCTTCATGCCGATCCCGTGCGCTTCTACCCGTTCTTCTGGGGCCATGCCGACGAGCGCGGTGAAGGTCCGGGACTTGGCTACAATTTCAACCTGCCGCTGCCGCGCAAATCCGCGGACGCGGCGTTTCTGGAGGCACTCGCCGTGGCGGTCCAGCGCATCCGCGCCTTCTCTCCCGATGCGCTGGTCGTGGCGCTCGGCCTCGACGCGTTCGAGGGCGATCCGTTCGGCGGGCTTTCGGTGACGACGCCAGGTTTCTCGCGCATCGGCGAGGCGATCACCCGGCTCGGCCTGCCGACGGTCATCGTCCAGGAAGGCGGCTATCTCTGCGACGCGCTCGGCGACAATCTCACCGCGTTCCTCACCGGTTTTGGCGGCAAGGCGCGGTGACAATGCAAGCTCGCGTCAGGAGCGTTGCTGCCTGAGCATGGCAATCACCCGGTGCACGCTCTCCAGCGTTTCGTCGATTTCGGACGCCGTATTGTAGTGCGCGATGCCGATGCGCACGACGCCCTGCTCGGCGGGAATGCCGAGTTGGTGGACGATTTCCCAGGCATAGTTGTGGCCCGACCACAGGAAAATGTTTTCGGCGTTCATCTGCCGCACAATCGTTTCGGGCACTATGCCGTCCACGGTGAAGGAGACAGTCGGGACACGCTCATGGATCCGCGCCGGATCAGCGATGCCGTGGATGGTCAGCCCGGAAATATCGGACAGGCCGTCGATCAGCCTTTGCGCCAACGGGTTTTCATAGGCGATGGAGACTTCGAACGCCCTGGCAATCCTGCGCCTTCTCGACCCACCCTCGCCGGCCGAGGCGCCGAGGTCGGCAAAATAGTCGACCGCGGCGGTGAGCCCGGCCATCAGTTCGATCTGCGGCGTGCCGAGTTCGAAACGCTCCGGCAGGCCATTCGAGGAACAGCGGCATTTATAGGCTTTCAGGCCGTCGATGACCTCGCGCCGGCCCCACAATATGCCCATATGCGGACCGAAGAATTTATAGGCCGAACAGATCAGGAAATCGCAGCCGAGCTCCTGCACGTCGATCAGGCCATGCGGCGCGAATTGCACGGCATCGACATAAACCAGCGCGCCGGCGTCTTTCGCAAGTTGGGTCAAAGACCTGACCCGGTTGATCGAGCCGGTGAGATTGCTGGCGTAGTTCAACGCCACCAGCCGTGTCTTGCCGGACAGCAGACCTGCCAGCGTCGCCTCCTCGACCTGCCAGCTCTTCTCGTCGAACGGCAGCCAGTGCACGACGAGGCCAAGGTCCTCGGCCAGTTGCAGCCAGGGCGACACATTGCCCTCATGGTCCATGCGGGTGAGGATGATCTCGTCGCCTGGCTTCATCGTGCGCCCGAGCGTTCGCGACATGTGATAGGTCAGCGTCGTCATGTTGGCGCCGATAATGATCTCCTGGGGGCTTGCGGCACCGAGGAAATCGGCCATCGCCAGATGCGCCTCGTCAACGATCTGCTGCGCCGCGATCGTCGTTTCAAAATAGCCGCCAAGATTGGCATTGGTCGTGAGCAGGCAGCGCGACACCGCATCGGCCACGGCCTGCGGCACCTGCGTGCCGGCAGGATTATCGAGATAGATGCGCCGCTGGCCCTTGTCGGTCAGCGAGAGAGCGGGAAATTTTCCACGCACGGCCTCGATCGGGAAATCCACCATCGTCTCCACCCCTTTGCTTTTGCTCGAAAATTCCGGACTCGGTCACGGACAGGGATTGCCGACCCGCTGGTGAACGGCGTCCACCGCTTTCTGCATTTCTTCGGTCCAGACGACATCCACCGAAGACAGCGCTATCTCGAGCTGTGCAACCGATGTCGCGCCGACAATGTTCGACGTGACAAAAGGTCGGCTCGAGACATAGGCATTGGCAAACAGCGCCGGCTCCAGGCCGAACGAGCGTGCCAGTTCATTGTATTCGAGCTGCGCTTCGGCGGCATTGGGCGTCTCATACCGCTGACCGCGATTGAACAGTTGCGAGCGCGAGCCTTGCGGGCGGGCGCCGTGATCGTATTTGCCGGTCAGATAACCCTGCGCCAGTGGCGAATAGGCGAGCAGCGAGACCTCTTCGCGCTCGCAAACCTCGGCGAGGTTCACCTCGAAGGTGCGGTTGACCAGGTTGTAGGCGTTCTGGATCGAGGCGACGCGCGGACCGATCCCCTTGTCGGCCTCCGCGAGGAAGCGCATCACGCCCCAAGAACTCTCGTTCGAAAGACCGAAATGGCGGATTTTCCCTGCCTTCACCAGTTCCTCGAACACTGCGAGCGTCTCGGCGATCGGCGTTTCGCCGGCTGGTGCGCCGACAGTATCGGCACGCCGCGCCACCGCGCCGACACGCGTCGGGTTGGCGCCCCAGGGAATGTCGCGCTCCGGCCAGTGGATCTGATAAAGGTCGACATAGTCCGTGCCGAGCTTGGCCAGCGACTTGTCGATGGCATCAAAGATATCGGCCCGCACCAATTGCGAGGGTCGGTCGCCGCGAAACCAGGCATTGGCCGTGCGACCGACGACCTTTGAGGCAAGGATCACCTTGTCGCGATTGCCCTTGGACTTCATCCAGCTGCCGATGATCTTCTCGGTCCGCCCTTGCGTCTCGGCCTTGGGCGGGATCGGATAGAGTTCGGCGGTGTCGATGAAATTGACGCCACGCGAGAAGGCCAGGTCCATCTGGGCATGGCCCTCGGCCTCGGTGTTCTGCTGGCCCCAGGTCATCGAACCAAGGCAAATCTGGGTAACAAGAAGATCGGTCCGACCGAGACGGCGTTTGTGCATGGAATTCTGCTCCGGAGGGAAGGTCTGCGCGGCTGCGCCGGGAGGAATTCGCATCTTATAGGAAAAGCGAAGGCGCTCTCCAAGCCTCGCCGGGCCGACTTTTGCGTGAGCGGAGACGGTTAGCGGCGTGCGGCAGCCACGGCGGCGCGGCGCTTGGCCTCGTCGATCAGCATATTGGCCACCTGCATGCGGACCATGGCGCGCTGGCGCAGATGCGGGGCAACGCGGTCGGGATGGTTGGAGAAGGCAAAGCTGCGGCGCATGCGGCCGAAATCGGCAAGGCCCTTGGGCTGATTCAGTCCCAGTTCGACCGCGATCGATTCAGGATCGATCGGCGGCAATGCTTCCTCCGGCTTCGGCTCTTCGCCAGCCAGGGCCAGCCTGGCCTGTTCGAGCAAGGCGGCGAATTCGCCGGCCAGATCGGCACCGGCCTCGCGATATTCCGCGGCGGATACCTTGATGCGGCCGGAATGGAGTTCATCGGCGACCGAGAGATAGTCGAACGGGATGGATGGGCGCGCGCCGGTCTCCGCGCCCTCGATGCCGTCGCCCTTGTCGGAGGCGACGAAGAGGTCGTCGAGCAACGAAGCGAAATCACGCTTGGCGCTGGTAGCGATGTCAGCCTCCCGCTTGCCTGACTGTCTGGACTACAAAGTAGAACCGGCTCGTTAAAAATACATGCCACCGATGTGAACGAATTTAGCCGTTGCGAGGATTGCGATCGAGGATCAATGCTCCTCAAACGAAGAAGCCGGACTGCACCTTCATGCAGTCCGGGATGTGCCAGCTTCGAAGCCTACGATTGGCGCCGCGCAAGAGTTTCACCGGGCCGCAAAAAAATTCTAAAAATCATCCGGACATGGCAGGCATGCAAATGCTGCACTGCACAATCTTCACGATTCACCTATACTGTCTGGCGTGGAGGACCAACCAGGAGCCTGAACCATGGGTTTCTTCACGGAAATGTTCGCCCGGCCGCGCCCGCAGGAACATCAGAGATATCGCGCGGCGCTCGCACTGCTTTATTCCATGAGCAACGCCGAGCGCGCCGACATCGGCATCAAGCCTGCCGATTTCCCGCGCATCGCCCGCGAAATGTCCATCCGCTAGGCAGGTGGCGAGATGTCCCGGATCGATACGGGACATCTCGAACGTCACTCCTCAACGCGATCCCAGGAATGTCGCCTTTCCCAGCGGCACGCCATTGTGGCGAAGGATGTCGTAGGCGGTGGTGAGGTGGAAATAGAAGTTGGGCATGGCAGCGTGCAGCAGATACTGCATGCCGCTCAATGTGGTTTCCCGGCCCCCCAGCTTCAACTCGATCATCCTGTCATCCGACCCGTCGATATCGGCTGCCGAAAAAGTCGCCAAATAGGCGACAGTCTTGGCGATCCTCGCTTCGAGTTCGGCAAAGCTTGCTTCATTGTCCTCGTATTTCGGCACTTCGCGGCCGGCCAGACGTGACGGCGCGCCCTTGGCATGGTCGGTTGCGATCTGCACCTGCCGGGTCAGCGCGAACATGTCGGGCGCGAGCCGCGCCGTCAAAAACACCTGCGGATCGATCTTGCGGTCAAGCGCATTCTGTTCGGCTGCCGCCAGCACACTGGAAAGTGCCTTCAGCCTGGCTGAAAACACGGGCACGGATGCCTCATACATCGATATCGTCACGTCAGATCTCCTGTCCGGCAGGAACGCCGGCGGGAACCTAGCGCCCTCAGGCGCGATTCTTCAAGCTGAAGCCGGACGGCGTCACCACGTCGCCGCAATCGCCATGGTAGAATCTTCGTTATCGAGTGGAGATTCCCGATGAGACGCGTCCTTCTGGCAGCGACTGCCCTTCTCTCCCTTGCCACGACAGGCCAGACCGCATTGGCCGCCAGCGATACGCCCCAAGCGCCTTACGTCGATGATCGGTCGAGCGCGGACGCGGTCGTCCGCTCTCTCTACAGCGCCATCAACCGCCATGAATTCGCCCGCGCCTGGGGCTACTATGGAGATACAAAGCCGGCAAAGGATTTCGATACGTTCGTCAAAGGCTATGACGGCACCGACACTGTGGAGGTCAAGACCGGTCCGATCTCGGACGAGGGCGCGGCGGGCAGCATCTATTACAACGTCCCGGTTGCCATCCAGGCAACCGACAAGAAGGGCGAAGCGAAGGTCTTCGCCGGCTGCTACACGCTGCGCCAGGTCAATGCCCAAATCCAGGCGCCGCCCTTCCAGCCGATCTTTATCGACAAGGGGGCGCTGAAGCCCTCCACCGCGGATTTCGACGAGGCGCTGCCGCCAAGCTGCGGCGACGGTCCGCCGCCGCCGAAGAAGGATGCCGCACTGGAACAGGCCAAGAAGGCCTTTCTGGCTGGCTATGCCGACCAGTGTGACAAAAATCTTCTAGCCAACGAGCCGGAAACTTTCTCGATCAAATACAGGGACAAGAACGCGGCTGCCAGCGATCCCGACCGGGAAACGCGGCTTTTCCATTTCGCCTGCTCTGCCGCGGCCTATAATGAAAACTCCATCTACTACATGAGCGATGATGTATCTGGTGTGCGGCAGTTGCAGTTCACCGAGCCTGAGATGGATATCCGCTACGTCAACAACGACAGCGAGGGCAAGGTCGAGTCCATGCACATTGTCGGCTTCCGGACGACAGGCTGGGCGACCAATTCCGACTATGACAAGGATGCCCATACGATCACCACCTTCAACAAATGGCGCGGCGCCGGCGATGCCTCGTCATCGGGCACCTATCTGTTCCGCAACGGCGATTTCTCGCTGGTCCAGTATGATGTCGATGCGTCCTATGACGGCGAGCAGAATCCTGAGACAGTCGTCGACTACAACACCGCGCCCTGAAAATACCCCGGGCTTGCAGTCAGCGTCGTTCAAGGCGCCTTCGACAGCATCCAGTTGAGAGTACCGCGCCAGTCGACCATGCGAATCGGCGTGCCATGCGTGCCGGTTTCGAAGCGGACGAAGCGGGTCGGATAGGCCTTCGACCTGGCTAGGATGGAGCGGAAGAACGCTTCCTGATTGGCGACGGGAAAGACCACATCATGGCTGCCCTGGCCGAAGAACACCGGCACGCGACGCTTGAAGGCGGGACTTGCAAGAAAGCCCTCGTCCCACAGCGATCCGAGCAGCAGCAGTCCATCCACGCGGGCGCCAGTATCCTTGCGTGCGGCAAGCTTCCAGCACAGCGCACCGCCCATCGAGCCGCAAGCGATGAAGATTTTCGCGCCCGGGGACTGTTCGGCATAGTGCTCGATCAGGGCCGCGATCAGTGCTGCGCCCTTGTCGCCGAAATCAGGAAAATCAGGTGTGATATAGAGCCCGCCATTGCCGGCCATCAGGTTCTTGAGGCGGTTGAAATTGCCGCCGAAGGTGAAGTCGTCCATGCCTTGCTTGCGGCTGCCGCCCTGCCCGTGCAGATAGAGCACGATGACGGCGGCGCCTTGCGTCTTGCCTACGGCGACATGCCTGACATCGCCGGCGTCCGTCTTCAACATCAGATCCTGCTGCACCTTGCGCACGCCGGTGTCGGTGTACTGGGGGTGCACGCGCTTTTCTGGCACCTCGTCGCGCTGGTTGATGTCGCGCATTTCACGGTAGTCGAGGACGGTGTAGGCGCCGTCGCTGTCGGACGAGAGCGTCGCCGGATAGGCGAAGAGATCGTCCTTGAAGGGTTTGAGCGTGAGAACATCAGCGTAGGCCGCGATCGGAAACAAGAAGGATATTGCAAGCAGAAATGCAGGGACAGCGCGAGGCGCCCCCCTCTGGCCTGCCGGCCATCTCCCCCTCGAGGGGGGAGATTGGCAGCTCCCGCGTCGCGATATTTGCTCCGGCGTTAGCGATTGGCGAAAGCCATCGTGACATCCGATCTCCCCCCTTGAGGGGGAGATGTCCGGCAGGACAGAGGGGGGTAGGCGGCGGCGAAGCAAGAAAGGGAATGCCATACCGAAGGCATGCGGAATACAGGCCGGGTTTGTCAATCCTGCAGCACGCCGCCCGCGCCTTCGAGCGCCTCTCGGGTGTCGACATCGACGGACGCGCCCTCGCCGATCTCGACATCGATGACATCGAGCCCCTCGGCCTCGACCAGATGGCGTGCGCCGGTATCGCCTTCGAGATGGGCGACGGCCGCGAACAACGAGCGCGGCAGGAGCACCGGATTGCCGCGCTTGCCTTCATGCGAGGCGCGAACCACGGAATTGCCTCCGGCCGCGCGGAACGCATCGATCAGCCGGTCGAGGTCGCCAGGCGCCACGCCGGGCATGTCTCCAAGAACGATCATTGCACCGGCGACGTCTTGCGGCAGATAGGCAATTCCGGCCTTCAGGGACGTGGACAGGCCATCGGCAAAGTCGGGATTGTCGGCGAAGGTGACGTCGAGGCCAGACAAGGCCGCGCGCACCCGCTCGCGCTGATGGCCGGTGACGACGATCGTGTCCGAAGCCTTCGAGGCGAGAGCGCGTTTGGTGGTGCGGCGCACCAGCGGTTGGCCGTCGAACAGCGCCATCAGCTTGTTCGGTCCGCCCATGCGGCTCGACTGGCCCGCCGCCAGAAGCACGATCCCGACCTTGAGCCGGTTTTTGGCCGGCAGCGGCTCGCGCGGCTGCGGCCGCGTCGGTATCTCCATGAGCAGGCCGCCGACGCCCATGCCGGCGATGTCGCGCGCGGTGACATCGAGGCCGGCAATCAACCGGTCGAGCACCCAGTCGAAGCCGTTCTCCTTGGGGCTGCGGGCGCAGCCAGGCGCGCCGATGACGCGCTTGCCGCCGAGTGTTCCCAGCACCAGCAGATTGCCGGGATCGACCGGCATGCCCGCGCGGACAACAGTCCCCCCGGCTCTCTCGATCGCCGCGGGAACGACGTCGGCGAAATCGCTCATGGCGGAAGCCCCGAAGATCACCACCATGTCGTTGTCGCGCGCAAGCGCAATGGCAGCCTCGGCGACAGGGGCGATCTCATGCGGCGTGCGGCGCTCCGCCGTCAGCCTGCCGCCCGAGCGCGCCAGCCTGGCTTCGGTGACGCGCAACGTCTTGTCGAGCACACCAGGTTTGGTGCCCGGCAGCACGGTCTGGATGACACCGACACGCACCGGCCGATAGGCGTTGACGGCAAAGATTTCTCCGCCGGCGCAGATTTTCATCACGGCGTCGACCAGCGCGGAAGAGACCGCGAAGGGAATGATCTTCACCGTCGCGACCATCTGGCCCTTCTCGACCGGCGCGTGCCGGGCCAGTGTGGCGATGGTGATGGCGGGGTCGACGGCATTGATGGCGTCGATGACAGCGGCATTGACCGTGAAAATACCTGCCGCCGTGGCGTGGAGATTGACCCGACCGGTCGCGGCAGGCTTTGCCTCGATGCCGCCAAAGGTCATGCCCTGCGCAATTCTTTGCGCCGCGGCGTCCTCGCCGAGATCGTCCGGAGCCAGCACGGCCGCAACGACCTCCGAGATACCCGCCCCTTTGAGTATGGAGACATCTTCGGCGCTCAGCCTGTGCGCCTTGCGAAACCGCTTTTCGCCAGCGGTGGTGGCATGGGCCAGCACCGCCCCCTCGGCCGCCTCGATCGGGATCGGACCGAATTTCACGCCGCCGCGCCTTTCGCATCCAGGCCGCGCGAGCGGAAGGCAAGGATTGTCTGCGCGAGAATGGCGACGGCGATCTCGGCGGGGCTTGCCGCCCCGATATCCAGCCCGATCGGCGCGTGGATACGCGCGATCTGGTCGGCACTCGCGCCCAGCGCCAGCAGACGCTCGACGCGCTTTGCATGCGTCTTTCGGCTGCCGAGCGCCCCGATATAGAAACAGTTGGCGTCGAGTGCCGCCTTCAGCGCGAAATCATCGATCTTCGGGTCATGAGTGACGGCGGCGAGCGCGGTGTAACTGTCGAGCGGCTGGCGCTGCAGCACGTCCTGCGGCCAGTCGGCATGCAAGGCGACGTCGGGAAACCGGTCCGGTGTGGCGAAGGCAGTGCGCGGATCGATGATCTCCAGCGGATAGCCGGCGATCCGGGCCATCGGCGCGAGCGCCTGACTGATATGCACGGCGCCGATCACTACCAGGCGCGGCTGCGGCAGATGCGCATTGAGAAAGAAGGTCCGTCCTTCCGCCTCGACGGAGCCGGAATTGCCGGATCGAAATGCCCTAGCGATCGCCGCTCCGAGATCACCGGCGACCTGATCGCCCTCCCGCACGATACGACCGCGACCATCACCGAGATCGGTGACGAGGATCGCCGCGCGGCGGGCGCGTCGTTCGGCATTGAGCGTTTTCAGCGCATAGGGATCCATCCGAGGTCAGCCCAATCGCTCGACATAAACCTTGATGCGGCCGCCACAGGACAGGCCCACCTGCCAGGCCGTCTCGTCGGCAACTCCGAACTCGAGCATTCTGGCCTTGCCGGAGCCGATGACGTCGACCGCCTCGGTCACGACGGCACCCTCGACGCAGCCACCCGAAACGGAACCATGGAAATTGCCATCGGCATCGATGACAAGGTGGCTGCCGACGGGGCGTGGCGCCGAACCCCAGGTCTCGACCACGGTCGCGATAGCGACATCCTTGCCGTCCTTCATCCAGGCTTCCGCGATGATCAGCGGGTCGCGGGCCTCATCGAGATAAATGCTGTCGCTCATCGTTGCTTCTTTCAGGATCTGTTTTTCCAGGGTTCGGGAAACATATGGCTATGCGGCGTGCCTCGCGCCAGCACCCATCCACCGCCGCGGATCGACCGAAAGCGCCGATTTCTTGTCGAGCGAAGCGCAGAGATCGGCGAGCGCGTCGAGATTGTGCACCGAGCGGAATTCGTCGACATGCGGCAGCATCGCCTTGACGCCCCGGGCGCGCGCCTGAAAACCATCGAAGCGCAACAACGGATTCAGCCAGATCAGCCGCCGGCAGGATTTGTGCAGCCGCTCCATCTCTTCCGACAAGCCCACGACATCGTCGCGCTCCAGTCCGTCGGTAATCAGAAGCACCACCGCGCCCTGTCCCAGCACGCGTCGCGACCATACAAGGTTGAACTCGGCCAGCGTATTGCCGATGCGCGTGCCGCCCGACCAGTCCTTGACCGCCGCCGAGCAATCGGCAAGGGCGGCATCGGGATCGCGGTGGCGCATCTGCCGGGTCAAATTGGTCAACCGCGTGCCGAAGACGAAGGTGTGCACGCGCCGGCGCTTTTCCGTCAGCGCGTGGAGGAAATGCAGGAAGATGCGCGTGTACTGGCTCATCGAACCGGAAATGTCTGCCAGTACCACCAGCGGCGGGTGTGTTTCGCGGACCGAGCGGAATTTCGGCAGGATCAATTCACCGCCGGTGCGCGCCGCCGAGCGCATCATGGCACGCGGATCGATGCGGCGGCCCTGTGCATCGACCTTGAACCGCCTCGTCCGCACCATGTCGAAAGGCAATCGCAGCTCGGCGATAGCCTTCTTGGCATCGGCCATCTCGGCAGCGTTCATCTGCGCGAAATCCTTGCCCCGCAACACCTCGTTGCCGGAGAAAGTGAAGCGGGCGTCGACTTCGATCTCAGGGACTTCCTGCGGTGGTTGCTTTTTCTGGTGGCCTTCGAACATAGCCTGGCTGACGCGGTTTTCGGCCGCGCGCGGCTTCTGCTTCTGCCTGACGTCAGGCGCCACCGGCGAAAACATCGCCAGCAGCTTTTCGATCAGTTCGCGCGATTTCCAGAACAGCCTGAAGGCTTCGTCGAAGGTCGGGTGATCCTCGTGCCTGGACACCAGAACGGCATGCAGGGTCCAGTAGAAATCCGCGCGCGAGCCGATGCCGGCGACGAGCACCGCCTCGATTGCGTCCTTGACCGAGGCCGGCCCGACCCGCATGCCGGCCTTGCGCAAGGTGCGGGCGAAATAGACGATGTTGTCGGCGATCCGCCCGTCTTCGGTCGCCTCTCTGGGGTCGGGACGCGACGTCTCCATTGCCGCTACTCCGCCGCCGCGAGCTCGGCCTTGACCTCGTCGAGGATGCGCCGGCCCTCACCCGCACCGATGCGGGCAATGTCGTCCTGGTATTTTAGCAGCACGCCGATCGTGTCGGACACGGTCTCCGGATCCAGCGCCACCTTGTCGAGTTCGGTCAGTGCACCGGCCCAGTCGATGGTCTCGGCGACGCCCGGCATCTTGAACAGCTCGAGCTGGCGCAGCTTCTGGATGAAGGACACCACTTCGGCCGAAAGCCGCTGGTTGGCCCGAGGCACCTTGCGGCGCACGATCTCCAGCTCGCGTTCCGCATTGGGATAGTCGACCCAGTGATAGAGGCAGCGCCGCTTCAGCGCGTCGTGGATCTCACGGGTGCGGTTGGTGGTGATGATGACGATTGGCGGCTCTTCCGCCTTGATCGTGCCGAGTTCAGGCACCGTCACCTGGAAGTCGGAGAGGATTTCGAGCAGGAAAGCTTCGAACGCCTCGTCGGTGCGGTCGAGCTCGTCGATCAGGAAGACCGGGGCCGCGCCCGTCTTGCCTGTCAGCGCATCGAGCACCGGCCTGCGGATCAGGTATTTTTCGGAGAACACATTGCGTTCCATGGCGGAGCGCTCGACCTTGCCGGCAGCCTCCTCCATGCGGATTTCGATCATCTGTGCGGCGTAATTCCATTCATAGACCGCCGAGGAGATGTCGAGCCCCTCATAGCACTGCAGGCGGATGAGCCGGCGGCCAAGCGCCTCTGCCAACACCTTGGCGATCTCGGTCTTGCCGACGCCGGCCTCGCCCTCGAGGAAAAGCGGCCGTTTCATGCGCAGCGACAGGAAAAGCACCGTTGCCAGCGACCGGTCCGCGACATAGTCCGCGCCGGTCAGCAGATCGAGCGTCTCGTCGATCGTCCGCGGCACGGCGCGCGGTTTCAAGTCGCTCATTCTTTCTCCGTGGGTGCGACCGCCCCACTTTCCAGGACGTGGTAGCCGCGCGCGTGATAGATCAGCGGCCGCAAATTATCGCCCATGCGCAGGCCTGTCACCTTGCCAAAAAGCACACGATGGGTGGCCAGGTCCTTGGTGTCGATCAGCTCGCAGTCGAATACGGCGAGTGCGCCCTTCAGCGTCGGCGCGCCGGTGGAAATCACGTCCCATTCGCCGAGCGCGAAGCGCTCTTCGACCGGCAACCCAGTCATGCCGGAGAACCCAATCGACAGGGGCTCCTGGTGCGAAGCCAGCGTGTTCAAGGCAAACCTGCCGTTCTTCACGAACGGTTCGTTCTTGGGGTTTTCACGGTTGAGGCAGACCAGAATGGTCGGCGGCGTGTCCGACACGGAACAGGCCGCGATCACCGTCGCGCCACGCTTGCCGGCGGGTCCATCGGTGGTCACCACATGGACGTGACCGGCAAAATGGCTCATCGCGTCGCGATAGGCCTGCGGTCCAATATCATTCTTCTTCAGCACCGGAAGTTTTCCATGGCCATTGTTCGCCTGACATATATGGCCAGACATCACATGCCACAAGCGAAGTGCTTGGCCCATATCCCGAATTCGCGTGTTGCACCAAGGCCGGACAGCCTTTAGGTCTTGGCGGGAATTGGTGCTGCGCGCGTGTCGCGGGCTTGGAGGAACGGTTCGGCAGGATGCGATCCGGGGCAACGATATCCATCGCGCTGGCTTGGCTGTTGCTGACCGGCGCCGCCGGCGCCCAGACGCTGACGATCGGCGTCGCCGCGCCCCTGTCGGGACCTTCGGCCATCCTCGGCAGGCAGATCGAGGCCGGCGCCCGGCTGGCGGCAGAGGCGAACGGCATTGAGCTCAAGACCGTGGATGACGCCTGCACCGGCGACGGCGGCGGCGCGGCAGCCAGGGAGTTCGTGGCGGCCAAGGTCAATGTCGTGATCGGCTTCCTCTGCACGCAGGCGATCGAGGCGGCGATGCCTGTCCTGAAGGACGCCAGCATCCCGGTCATCACCGTCGGCGTGCGAACCGAAAGCCTGACCGACCGCCGCGCCAAGACGGGCTGGCCGGTCTATCGCCTCGGGCCGCGTGGCGATGACGAGCGCAACGCTGTCGCCTCTAACCTCACCCGGCTGTGGCGTGACGAATTGTTCGCCATCATCGATGACGGCACCATCTATGGCCGCGAAATCGCCGAGACATTTCGCGCAGCGGCGGAGCAGGCAGCGCTGAAACCGGTCTTCGTCGACACGTTCCGGCCGCAACTCGACAACCAGATCGGCCTGGTCGGGCGGCTGAAAAAGGCCGGCGCTACGCATGTCTTTGTCGGAGGCGACGGCGACGACATCGCCATCATGGGGCGCGATGCCGCCCAACTCCAGACGGGCATCGTTCTTGCCGGCGGCGAAAACCTGCGCACGCCGCCCGGCGACATTCCTTATGCAACGGGCACGCTGATGATCGCGCCGCCCGAATGGGCCGATGTCGCCGACCCAAAAGTTTTGGAGAGCTTCTCCGCGCAAAAAATCGTGCCGGATGGCTACGCCTTGCCGGCCTATGCGGCGGTCGAGATCGCCAAGGCAGCGGCGGTGGACACCGCAAGCTCCGGCAAGCCGCTGACCGACGCACTCACCGGGCATGATTTCACCACGGCGATCGGGCCGGTCCGATTCGACGCCAAGGGCGACCTCAGCCAGAGCCCCTACCGTGTCTTCCGCTTCGACGGCACCCGCTTCGTGCCCTTGGAAAACAACTGATGTTCCGTACAGGCCCGCGCAACCTCATATCAGACGTTGCCGGCCTGCGCGTCGGCAATGCTTCCGATGCCAGGCTGAAATCCGGCGTGACGACTGTCCTTTGCGACGAGCCGGCGGTGGCGGGTGTGCAAATCCTTGGGGGCGCGCCAGGCACACGCGAGACGGATCTGCTGGAACCGCACAATGCTATCGAGACAATCCATGCCGTCGTGCTGTCGGGTGGTTCGGCTTTCGGCCTCGATGCTGCGTCCGGCGTGCAGGCCGCACTGCGCGAACGCGGCATCGGCTTCGAGGTGGGCGGCTTCCGGGTACCGATCGTGCCGGCTGCAATCCTGTTCGACCTGCGCAATGGCGGCGACAAGGACTGGGGCCGTTATCCACCCTATCGCGACCTCGGCTACGAGTCGGTACAAGCTGCGGCCGTCGATTTCCAACTTGGCACAACCGGCGCCGGTACCGGTGCGCTGACTTCGGGCCTGAAGGGCGGCCTGGGGTCCGCCTCGACACTGCTCGACAATGGCGTCACCATCGGTGCGCTGGCCGCCGTCAACCCGACCGGCTCGGTGACCGTCGGCCGCACCCGCCATTTCTGGGCGGCACCCTTTGAAATCGGCGATGAATTCGGCAGGCTCGGTTATCCATCGCCCATGCCCGAAGACGCCAAGCGGATCTTGCTGAAATACCGCGACAAGGATCACGGGCGGCAGATGGAAAGCGGCGACAACACGACCATCGCAGTCATCGCGACAGACGCGGTCCTCACCAAGGCCGCCGCGAAACGCCTGGCGATTTCGGCGCATGACGGCTTCGTGCGCGCCATCTGGCCGACGCATACGCCGGCCGACGGCGACCTGGTGTTCGCGCTGGCGACCGGCAGGAGTGGGGTCGAACTCACCGCCGACGCGGCAGTCGATCTCTACGCCGCCGCCGGTGCCACCATGGCACGCGCCATCAGCCGTGGCGTGTTTGCCGCGACGCCAGCCGGCAACGATCTGTTTCCCGTCTGGTCGTCACGCCCCGGCTAAGCCTTCGATCAAATCGGATCGGATTTCTCTTCCTCGAACGTCACCGCGACATCGGAATTCGCGGACAGCCACACCTTCTTGCCATCGACCTCGGCAACCAGGGCCAGGGAAATATAGTGGTGATGGCCTTTGTGAGCGCCCTCGCCGCTGTCGGCCTTGGTCAGCTTGATGCGCTGGCCATCGACCTTGTCGACGGTTCCGATATGCACGCCATCGGCGCCGACGACTTCCATGTGCTCACGAATTTTGCTGGTGTCGGTCATGTCAGGTTCTCCATTGGGGTGGTTGCCATTGGGACTGCCGACAATAACAAATGGCGAGCGGATTGGATGCATCGGCTGTGGTCCGCACCACGTTTTGATTTCTATTTCCGCTTGACCAGCCTCTGGTTTGCGCGGCAGCAACGTTGAGCATTTTGCCCGCCTCTGTTAGGACGCGGCCAACGCAACGCGAAGCTGGAAATCAATCCGTATGATCCCTCGCTACTCCCGGCCGGAAATGGTCGCCATCTGGTCGCCCGAAACCCGGTTTCGCATCTGGTTCGAAATCGAGGCCCATGCCTGCGATGCGCTGGCCGAACTGGGCGTTATCCCCAAGGAAGCGGCCAAAACCATCTGGGAAAAGGGAAGCGCGGCGGAATTCGACGTCGAGAAGATCGACGCGATCGAGCGCGTCACCAAGCATGACGTCATAGCCTTCCTCACCCATCTTGCCGAATTCGTCGGACCCGACGCGCGCTTCATCCATCAGGGCATGACGTCTTCGGACGTGCTCGACACATGCTTTGCCGTGCAACTCACCCGCGCCAGCGACATCCTGCTCGCCGACATCGATGCGTTGCTTGCCGCACTCAAGCGCCGCGCCTTCGAGCACAAGGACACCGTCACCATCGGCCGCAGCCACGGCATCCATGCCGAGCCGACCACTTTCGGCATCAAGCTGGCGCAGGCCTATGCCGAATTCTCGCGCTGCCGCGAGCGGCTGGTGCACGCGCGCGAAGACATTGCCACATGCGCGATTTCAGGGGCGGTCGGCACGTTCGCCAACATCGAGCCCTATGTCGAGGAGCATGTGGCTCAAAAGCTGGGACTGAAGCCGGAACCGGTATCGACGCAAGTGATCCCGCGCGACCGCCACGCCATGTTCTTCGCCACGCTCGGCGTCATCGCCTCCTCGATCGAGCGGCTGGCGATCGAGGTCCGGCACCTGCAGCGCACCGAAGTGCTGGAAGCGGAAGAGTATTTTTCGCCGGGCCAGAAAGGCTCGTCGGCGATGCCGCACAAGCGCAACCCGGTGCTGACCGAAAACCTCACCGGCCTTGCCCGCATGGTGCGTTCCATGGCGCTGCCGGCGATGGAGAACGTGGCGCTCTGGCATGAGCGCGACATCTCGCACTCCTCGGTCGAGCGCATGATCGGCCCGGACGCCACCGTGACGCTCGATTTCGCGCTGTCACGCCTGACCAGCGTCGTCGACAAGCTGGTCGTCTATCCCGAGAACATGTTGAACAACATGAACAAATTCCGCGGCCTGGTGCATTCCCAGCGCGTGATGCTGGCGCTGACGCAGGCCGGCCTGTCGCGCGAGGACTCCTACCGGCTGGTGCAGCGCAACGCCATGAAAGTATGGGAACAAGGCGCTGATTTCCTTGAGGAACTTCTGGCTGACAAGGAAGTGACCGCAGCGCTGCCGGAGGCGCAAATCCGCGAGAAGTTCGACCTGGGCTACCACACCAAGCACGTCGACACGATTTTCAAGCGGGTGTTCGGGGAGGCGTGAATACAGCTTCCTTCTCCCCGTCACTATACGGGGAGAAGGTGCCGGCAGGCGGATGAGGGGCGGCGCCGACCTCGGCGATGAACCCTCGTCGGCTTCGACAATCTCGAGACTCTGGCGCTGCCCCTCATTGCCCTGCCGGGCATTTCTCCCCGTATAGTGACGGGGAGAAAGACGCTCGCGCCGACGTTTTCGCCAATCAAGCCTTCCCCGGCACGGTCCTGATCACCGTGCCCCAGGGGTCCTCACGGGTCGTTGCGCTGCTCACATTGTCCGAACGCATCTCGACCCAGGCAAGGCCGGAGCGGGACGGGTCGCGGCGGCCAGCGCCGGCGCTCTGCCAGGCATTGGCGCCGATGTGGTGATGGTAATGGCCTGACGACAGGAACACCGCCTGGCCGCCATATTTGGCCACCGTGTCGAACCCGAACTCCTGGTTCCACCAGGCTTCCGCCTCTTCCGGCCTGCCGACGCGCAGATGGACGTGGCCGACAATGCTGTTTTCCGGCGCTCCTTGCCAGCCCGCGTCGCCGGCCGGCACTTCGGCAACGACAGAAGGAATGTTCATCCGCTCGGTCGCCATGGCGATCTTGTCGCTGTTCCATTTCCAGTCCTGCGGGCGGCGGTCGGCATAGATCTCGATGCCGTTGCCCTCGGGATCGGTCAGGTACAGCGCTTCGCTGACCAGATGGTCCGAAGCCCCCTCGATGGCGATCTTGTCTGCGATGGCGTGGTTGATCCAGCGGCCGAGATCGGCGCGGCTGGGCAGGAGGAATGCCGTGTGGAAGAGGCCGGCGCTGCGCGGATCGTCTGGCTTGGCGGACACGTCCGGTTCAAGCACCAGCAGCGGACGGTCGGCTGCGCCCAGGGTGATCGCGCCATCGGCACGGCTCAGTTCCTGCAGGCCGACAACCCGTCGGTAATAGGCCGCGAGGCTTTCGGCATCACGCGCCTTCAGCCCGACCCGGGCGACGCTCACCGGCGTGGTGGCGGCAAATGGCAGTTCGCTCATCATTGTCTCCGTTGCGGCAACGTTTCGCGAAGTTCCCAAAGCCAGGAGCCCGGCGCCGCCGATCATTGTACGTCGTGTCAGCGCCAAAATCCCGGTCCTCCACGGCTGTTTCTTTCCCAACAGACATCGTCGATCGCCATCGTTCACACAAGAGAGCGAAAAGCGAACATGGTGTTCACCATTGCGAGCGCAGGGCGCGTCCATCAACGGTTGCATCAGACAATCGCCCTCGCTATCTCAGCGCCATGAAAGTCAAAGACGCAGATATTCTGATCATCCCCGGATACACCAATTCCGGACCCGAGCATTGGCAGACTCGCTGGCAATCGAAGCTGTCGACGGCGCGACGCGTGGAACAGGCGGAGTGGTCGAAGCCGGTGCGCGAGGACTGGACGGCGAGCGTGGCCAAGGCGGTCAACGAGGCGCAGAGAGCTGTCGTTCTCGTCGCCCATTCACTGGGAGTGGCCGCGGCCGTACAGGCCATTCCACAATTTCAGAAGTCGGTCGCCGGCGCCTTCTTCGTGGCGCCGCCCGACGTCGCCAACCCCACGATCAAACCGAGGCATCTGATGACCTTCGGCCCTTATCCGCGCGAGCCGCTGCCGTTTCCGTCGATCGTGATCGCCAGCCGCAACGATCCCTTTTGCCCCTTCGATGTCGCCGAGGACATCGCCGGCGCCTGGGGCTCGCTGTTCATCGACGCCGGCGAGACCGGTCATCTCAGCGAGGATTCAGGTTTTGGCCCCTGGCCCGAGGGATCGATGACCTTCGCCAAGTTCCTGACGGACCTGAAGGCTTAGAGCGGTTCAGCGCTTGATAGAATCGCCGACCCGCTCTAACTCTTTGTTTTCACGCAATTCCCTAGGGAAAGCGCCACGCGCTTTTCCTGGAATTGCTCTGGCGTCAGGCGCCAATCGAATCCTTGATGCCCTTGAGCAAGGTCTTTGCTCCCAGCGAAATCAGCGCATGCTCGGAGCCCGTGGCGAGCAGGCGGTAGCCCATCGACACGACGCGGCCGGCGATAGCCGGTTCGACGACGTAAATTGCCGCATGCTTGCCGGCCTTGCGGGTGCGCTCGGCAACCGAGGCCACCGTCTCCATCATGCTTTCCAGCGTGGAATTGACCGTGGCGCCTTGTGTCCAGGCGATCGAGAAATCGGATGGCCCGAGGAAAATGCCATCGATGCCCGGCGTATCGAGGATGCCGTCGAGCGCATCGAGCGCGGCGCGCGTCTCGACCATCGCAAACGCCATGGTACGCTGATTGGCGTCACGCAGCCATTCGGCATAGTCGCCCTTGCCATGGCGGGGGAAGGCATAGGTCGGGCCCCACGAGCGCTCGCCGAGCGGGGGATATTTCATGGCGGCGGCGAACAGCTTTGCATCGGCCACCGAGTTGACCATCGGCGCAATGACCGCTTCGGCGCCGAAATCGAGGGCACGGCTGGCCATGTCGAAACGGCCAACGGGAATGCGCACCAGCGCCGGCTTGCCCACAGCCAGTACCGGTGCCAGGCCGCGCAGGACGCTGTCCTCGTGATGGCCGCCATGCTGCATGTCGAGTGTGACCGCATCGAAGTCCTGCCTGGCGAGGATCTCCACGGTCAGGGCATCCGGCACGCCCGACCAGGCGGTGACCAGCGTTTCATCGGCGGCAAGACGGGACTTCAGGGACATCTAATCTCTTCCTTGTTAACGCCGGCAGTTTCAGCCGGAAACCGCCGCAAAGGCAAAGAAAAACCGCCCGGATCGGCCGGGCGGTCGATTGGTCCAGTAAGAGGCCGGATTAGGTGTTCCTGATCTGCTCGATCGCCTGCGCCATCAGTTCGTCCATGGTGCGGCGGATCTGGTGATCGGACTGGTCGACGCCCGCAGCGTCGAAATCCTTGCGGATCTTGCGGAACACGTCATGGTCGCCGGCTTCCTCGATGTCGGAAACAACGACTTCCTTGGCGTAGGTGTCGGCGTCAGGACCGGATTTTCCGAGCTTTTCGGCGGCCCACAAACCAAGCGCCTTGTTGCGCCGCGCCGAGGCCTTGAACCGAAGCTCTTCGTCGAATGCAAATTTGCGCTCGAAGCCCTCTTCGCGGTCTTTCATGCTGCTCATGGCGTCCCTCCGGGTCAAATCCGATTCGTTGGCAGGTGAATATGTGTGTTGCCGAAGCACAAACCAAAAGGTCGCGGGCCGGTCAATATGCTTCGTCGTATGCTGCGCTGCGGCATTTCAGTCCCGAAAGCGGTTGATTGGAAGGATTTGCCGATTGAGCAAACGGTGTGATTGGGATAGACCCGGCATTGAACGCCACCGTCGCCGCATTAATTCAGGCGGACGGGCAGGTAGTGGTCGCTTGCCGCCTGCCCGCAAATCCAGAGAAAAATTCAAATGAAAAATCGCCGCCGCATTTATGAAGGCAAGGCCAAGATCCTCTATGAAGGACCCGAGCCGGGCACGCTGATCCAGTTCTTCAAGGACGACGCAACCGCGTTCAACAAGAAGAAGCACGAGGTCATCGACGGCAAGGGTGTGCTCAACAACCGCATTTCCGAATACATCTTCAATCATTTGAACCGCATGGGCATTCCGACCCACTTCATCCGCCGGCTCAACATGCGCGAGCAGTTGATCAAGGAGGTCGAGATCATCCCGCTCGAAGTGGTGGTGCGCAATGTCGCCGCCGGTTCGCTGTCCAAGCGCCTCGGCATCGAGGAAGGCACCGTCCTGCCGCGCTCGATCATCGAATTCTACTACAAGGCCGACGCGCTCGACGATCCGATGGTTTCGGAAGAGCACATCACGGCGTTCGGCTGGGCAAGCCCGCAGGAGATCGACGACGTCATGGCGCTCGCCATCCGCGTCAACGATTTCCTCTCCGGCTTGTTCATGGGCGTCGGAATCCAGCTCGTCGACTTCAAGATCGAGTGCGGCCGCCTGTTCGAGGGCGATATGATGCGCATCGTCGTGGCCGACGAGATTTCGCCGGACTCCTGCCGCCTGTGGGACGTGGCGACGCAGGACAAGCTCGACAAGGACCGTTTCCGCCGCGACATGGGTGGCCTCGTCGAGGCCTATCAGGAAGTCGCCCGCCGCCTCGGCATCATGAACGAGAACGAGCCGCCGCGTCCCACCGGTCCGGTGCTGGTCGCCTCGACCGACGGCCTCAAAGGCAAGCCGCACTGACAGCGACTTGCAACCCGATATTCAGAACAGGAGCACGTCCAGCGTGATCAAGGCCCGCATTACCGTCACCCTCAAGAACGGCGTTCTCGACCCGCAAGGCAAGGCAATCGAACACGCGCTGTCGGGACTGGGCTTCGAAGGCGTCGGCGCGGTGCGGCAGGGCAAGGTGTTCGACGTCGAACTGGCGGAAAGCGACAAGGCCAAGGCCGAAGCCGATCTGAAAGCCATGTGCGACAAGCTGCTGGCAAATACGGTGATTGAGAATTATAGTGTGACGCTTACCTGAGGTTGTACCAGAGGGACTGGTGGCCGAGATCGATAGCAGTTTGATCTCTGAAGTCCTCAAGTCGATTCAGTCGCGCTGGGACAGGATGGATTGACGCTTGGAGAGGTTAAATCCGAGCTTGGCTCCATCCGAGGTCCTCTGATAGCATTGAGAGTGACGTGAAGAACATCTATGGTGTGCTCGCTCGTCAGAATGATCGGGTTGAACGTATCGAACGGGCGACTAGAGAGCACCTAAAACGACGGCCAACTTGTAAACAGCGTGCGTTCCTATGATTAGCAAACCTGCCGCAGCTATCATATAAAATGCCCACGTTGGCTTCTTTGCCGACTGATATACGTCGCTGTACTTAGCACGTATTGCTAATATTTCGGCACGAAACCGAGGATCCTTTGGCAAATCATCGTAGTCACGGTGAAAGTATATGGCCAGAAAGCGGGACATACCCATCGACATAAGAATCCATGTCCAAAATAAAATGCAGGCACTTATTATATAGATACGGATAAAATCAACATTGTGACTTTGAGAGCATGCGTCTGCAATACTTAGATGCCGCATGATAAGCCTTCGACCTACTGATTCAAGCCAAAATCCGTTGTCTTTCATAGCCAATGCCAGCAAGACAAGAAGAAATGCCAATATTGCGAGAAGCAACTTGAGATATCGAACCCCGTTCGAAGGATCAAGGATGGCAGCGATGCCCACGGCCACCATGAGACCTAACAGCACGAGGCAGACCGTCAGCCCGTAGACAATCTGCGCCATAATGAGACTGGCAAAAGATGAAGAGCAAAGTCCAAGGTCGACCTCTAGCGAAAACATTCTCGAAAACGCCGTCGCGAAGCTAGCGTCGGCCTGAGAGAAAAATGCATAGATGAATGCCGACAAAAGCATCACCGTGGTACCGGAGACGCCAGACGCCCATCGGCCGTCTTCGTGTTTGAATTCCAAGCCGCTCTTCAAATTTGTCTGCCCGGTTTGCAGCCGATAAATAGCTCAAAAGCCTTAACCGGCGCTTGACCCGCAACTACGCTGCCGATACGCCAAAACTGGATATGCCTCCTGACTCAATTGGACATGCCATGAAATCAGCCGTCGTCCTTCTCCCTGGCCTCAACCGAGACCGCGACATGATCGCGGCGCTGACCAAGATTTCCGGACAGGCGCCGGCAACCGTCTGGCAGACCGACACCGAAATCCCCGATGTCGACCTGATCGCCATTCCGGGCGGCTTCTCCTTCGGTGACTATCTGCGCTGCGGTGCGATCGCGGCACGCATGCCGGTGATGCGGGCGGTCGCCGAAAAAGCGGCAAAGGGCGTGATGGTGATCGGCGTCTGCAACGGGTTCCAGATCCTGGTCGAGGCGGGGCTGCTGCCCGGCGCGCTGATGCGCAACACCTCGCTGAAGTTCGTCTGCCGGCAGGTCAAGCTCGAAATCGCCAACGCCAACACCATGTTCACCCGCCGCTACCAGCCGGGCCAGATCATCCGCTCGCCGGTGGCGCATCATGACGGCAATTACTTTGCCGACGCCGACACGCTTGCCCGTCTCGAAGGCGAAGGCCAGGTGGTGTTCCGCTATGCCGAAGGCACCAATCCGAACGGCTCGATCAACGACATTGCCGGCATCGTCAGTGAACAAGGCAATGTGCTTGGCCTGATGCCGCATCCCGAGAACCTGATAGAAGCGGCGCATGGCGGCAATGACGGCAGGGCGCTGTTCGAAGGCGCCTTGGGCATTGCCGCTTGAAGTTTGCAACCGCAACCTCGAGAATTGCGGCAGTTCAAAATCATAGCGTGAGGGAGAGACGGTCATGAAACTCTATTCGCGGCCGCTGTCGCCCTACTCGTCGATCGTTCGGGCACTGGCCTATATCAAGGACGTGCCACTCAAGATCATCGCGCCGCCGCCGGGTTTTCCGATCCCCGAGAAGTTTCGCGCCATATCGCCGATGAACCGGATTCCGGTTCTGATCACCGGCTCGGGCGAAACGATCGTCGAATCGGTGGTCATCGCCGAGTATCTCGAAGAACGGTTTCCCGAACCGGCGCTGTTGCCGCCCGATTCGAAGGACCGCGCGCTGGTGCGCATGTTCGCGCGCATCACCGATCTCGATGTGCTGACGCCGACGATGAAGCTTTTCGAGCTGCATTTCGTGCCGAAGCGCAACACTGCCGAGATCGACGCCCAGTTCGCCCGTCTCCACCATGGGCTGGCGGCCATCGAGGCGCGCATGGCGCAAGGCCCCTTCGCGCTCGGCAACGACATCAGCCTTGCAGATGCCTGGCTGACGCCGACACGGTTCATCCTCAACAATTTCCGCGCCATGACAGGCCGCCACGACCTGCTCGACGCCTACCCCAAATTCGATGCCTATCAGCAGATCGCCTCGCAGCATCCCGCATTGTCCAGGGTATGGGGCGAGATGACCGACGGCTTGAAGATCTTTCCGTCCGAACTCGAAATGGGTGCCGCTTGATCAAGAACAGGACGATCGCCCTGATCGCCGCGTCAGGCTTTGCCTTGGCATCGTGCCAGTCGAGCCCCAAGAGCACGCCCGTGCCGTCGGGCAAAAGTGCCGCGCTGCTGGCGATGGAACAGGTGGCGATATCGGCTCACAAATGCTGGATCGCCAGCAAGGATCCGGCCTTCAAGCAATATCAGATGGCCAATGAGCTGAACTCGTTCAGCGGCCAGCCGCGCTTCCTGCTGGTGCCGGCCAAGCACTATGGCGGCAAACCCTTGCTGGTCGTGCAGGCGCAGGGGAATTCAAGCCATGTCGACGTCTTCGGACCGTTGATGAACGACCCGCTTGGCGCACGCATCAGCTCGGATGTCGCGCGCTGGCAGGCCGGCAATCCGGCCTGCGCAGCCACAGCCTGAGCCAGCCATGGGCCGGTTCCTGCAGACCGCAGGGTTGGTTGTTGGCCTGATAGCGCTTGCCCTGCAGTTCTCGATCACCATTCCGGCATCGATGGAAGCCGGCCGCGGCCTGCTCGGCTCGATCGTGTTCTATTTCAGCTTCTTCACCATCCTGACCAACATTGGCGCCGTGCTGGTCCACACCTCGCTGTTGTCATCCAGCGGCTATGCTTGGCTGCCGGCCTTTGCCGGACCACGGATGCGCGCGGGCGTCGCGGTTTCGATCACTCTGGTCTTCATTGTCTATGCCTCCGTGCTGGCGCGGCTCTGGCAGCCACAAGGCCTGTTCCTGCTTTGCGACGTCCTGCTGCACTATGTGACGCCGGTGCTGTATGTCCTGTGGTGGCTGATATCAGGCGCCGACGGCAGAACGAGATGGAGCGACATCTCCTGGTGGGTTGTCTATCCCATCGCCTATCTGGCCTATGCGCTGGCCCGGGCGCCGCTGGCGGGCGAGGTGCCCTACCCCTTTCTCGATATCGCCAGGAACGGCGTCGAGAGCGTCACTGTAGCGGCGCTCGCCATCACCGCGCTGTTCGTGGCGATATGCGTCGTCGCCGTTTTCGTCGATCACGGCATCAAGCGCCTCAGGAGCAAAGGCGCCCGATAGGCCGGGTGCTATTCCCAGAGCCGCTTGATGCCCTCGCGGTGAGCGTCGCAGCGCGAGAGGCCGATGTCTTTGAGTTGATCGTCGGTCATCTCCAGCAGTGCCAGCCGGCCGCGCCGGCGTTCCAGCAGATGGTCGATCCATTTCGCCAGCGACTTGACCACTCGCACAAGCCGGCCGACGAAGCCGCGCTGCCCGGACGGGCGAGCAGGCTGGCGGAGTAATTCGGTTCTCGGGTGGTGGAATGTTCCGATTGTATCCATTTTCTTTCTGCCAGAATATAAATTGCACCCTTTTTAGCGCGCTATTGATATGTATTGATATGTATTGACTCCCAAAACGGTGCAATATAGAAAATTGTCACCATGACAAATTGGATTCCAGATCTCACGGGTTCAGGTCCGCTGTATCAACGGCTCGCGGATTCCATCGAAGCGGATATCGACCGGGGTGTGATCGGCGCCGGGGCAAAGCTGCCACCACAGCGCGACCTCGCCTACGACATAGGCGCCACGGTCGGCACTGTCGGCCGGGCCTATCAATTGCTGCGTGAGCGCGGCCTCGTCAGCGGCGAGGTCGGACGGGGCACCTATGTGCTGGGCGACAGCACTGGCGTTACAAAGGAGGCCCCCGACACCAGCGTCGAAGGCACACGTTCTGTCGATGCCCCCAAGGACAAGCTGCGTTTCGACAGCACGGCGGCCCCTGACATCGGCCAGGGTGCGATTGTCGCCGACGTCCTGTCGCGCGCCGCGCAGGACCATCCGCATGAGATTTCGAGCTACACGCGCGATTTCCCGGATCGCTGGTACGAAGCCGGCGCCCGCTGGCTGTCACGGAACGCCTTTCGGCCAACGACCGATACAATCGTCCCCACTCTCGGCACTCATGCCGCGGTGATGGCCGCGATTGCGGCCCTGACGACGCCGGGCGACTATGTCGCCTTCGAGCACCTCACCTATTCGCAGATTTCCCGCAGCGCCGGTCTGATCGGCCGGCGCACCGCGCTTGTGGCCTCGGACGATGAAGGCCTCGATCCGGCGGATTTCGAACGCGTCTGCGCGCAAAAGCATCCCAAGATGATATTTCTGATACCAACGGCGCAGAATCCGACCTTGGTGACCTTGTCGCCGACGCGCCGCGAGGCGATCGCGCGTGTCGCCCGTGAATACAACGTCATCCTGATCGAGGACGACCTCTACGGCCATCTGACCGACGACCCGACACCGCTGCTTGCCGAATTTGCGCCCGAACGCACCATCATTGCCGGCGGCCTGTCGAAATCGGTCGCCGCCGGCCTGCGTGGCGGCTGGCTCTCCTGCCCGCCCGCCTATCGCCACCGCATCCGTGTCGCCCACAAGATGATGACCGGCGGCATGCCATTCCTGTTGGCGGAGGTGAATGCCCGGCTGGTGCTTTCCGGTCAGGCCGGCGAAATTCGCAAGCGCAGCATCGCGGAGATCAGCGCCCGCATGTCCATAGTGCGCGAAAGTCTGGCGGGCTTCTCATTCAAGTCGCACGACAAAGTGCCGTTCGTCTGGCTCACCCTGCCCGATCCCTGGCTTTCCGGCACCTTCAAGAATGCCTGCCTGGAGCACGGCGTGCTGATCGACGATGAGGATGAATTCAAGGCTGGGCGCTCGGAGCGGGTTTTCCATGGGGTGCGCTTCGGTGTTTCGCAGCCGAGGCGGCGCGAGGATATTGCGGGCGGCGTCGCGGTGATCAGGCGGCTTCTGGACGAAGGCCGCGCAGGTTACGACAGCTTTTCCTGAACCGTGCGCCCCCCAGCTTGCCCCGAGACGCCGCCTTGCGAAATTGGGACTTGAACCGGACTCGGATCAGCCTTCTGCCTTGAAGTTTTTGGCTTCCTTCTCGGCCTTGTCCTTACCGTGCTTCTCGGCCAATTCCTTGGCTTGCTGCGGCGAAACGTCGGTGGTCTCCGCAATATGGAGAGCCTCCTTGTCCGAGAGGCGATTGTCGTTCTTGCCTTGCTTGGTAGCCATGATCCTGTCTCCTGAGTGATAGGGACCTAACGACCGGGGGATCATGGCGTTCCCCATTTGGCTTTACGGGGCTCCAATAGCTGGCCGGGCGCCTTTCGTCGCTCACGGAAGGGCCTGGCGCGATCCATAGTGGTCATCACCCTGTTGCTTTCTGCCTTTTTCCTCCGCCGACGGGTGTATCGTCTGCAAAGCTTGCGATAAGAGGAGACTCAAAATCCCTGCTCCATGGACATAAATCGCCGCCCATGACCATTTCCAATTCCGTGCCGATCACACCGGACCTCATCGCCGCGCATGGGCTGAAGCCCGACGAGTATCAGCGCATATTGGATCTGGTCGGACGCGAACCGAGCTTTACCGAACTCGGCATTTTCTCGGCGATGTGGAACGAGCACTGCTCCTACAAATCCTCGAAGAAATGGCTGCGCACCTTGCCGACCACCGGTCCGCAGGTCATCCAAGGCCCGGGCGAGAATGCCGGCGTGGTCGACATCGGCGACGGAGACTGTGTCGTCTTCAAGATGGAAAGCCACAACCACCCGTCCTTCATCGAGCCTTATCAGGGTGCGGCGACCGGCGTTGGCGGCATCTTGCGCGACGTCTTCACCATGGGCGCGCGACCGATCGCGGCGATGAACGCGCTGCGCTTCGGTGCGCCCGACCATCCCAAGACCAGGCATCTCGTCGCCGGCGTGGTTTCCGGCGTCGGTGGCTACGGCAATGCCTTCGGCGTGCCGACGGTCGGCGGCGAGGTCAATTTCGACGCCCGCTACAACGGCAACATCCTGGTCAACGCCTTCGCCGCGGGCCTTGCCAAGACCGATGCCATCTTCCTGTCCGAGGCAAAGGGCGTCGGCCTGCCGGTCGTATATCTCGGCGCCAAGACCGGCCGCGACGGCGTCGGCGGCGCCACCATGGCCTCGGCCGAATTCGACGACAAGATCGACGAGAAGCGCCCGACCGTGCAGGTCGGCGACCCTTTCACCGAAAAATGCCTGTTGGAGGCTTCTCTCGAACTGATGGCCTCGGGCGCCGTCATCGCCATCCAGGACATGGGTGCGGCCGGCCTCACCTGTTCGGCGGTCGAAATGGGCGCCAAGGGCGACCTCGGCATCGAGCTCGACCTCGACAAGGTACCGGTGCGCGAAGAGCGCATGAGCGCCTACGAGATGATGCTGTCGGAAAGCCAGGAGCGTATGCTGATGGTGCTGCGCCCCGAAAAGGAAAAGGAAGCCGAGGCGATCTTCCACAAATGGGGCCTCGACTTCGCTATCGTCGGCAAGACCACCGACGATCTGCGCTTCCGCGTGCGGCACCAGGGCGACGAAGTCGCCGACCTGCCGATCAAGGATCTCGGCGACAAGGCTCCCGAATACGACCGCCCGTGGGTGGAATCCAAGAAGCCGGCGCCGCTTGCCGCCAACGACATCCCGCAAGCCGACCTCGCCGATGCGCTGCTGAAGCTGCTGGGCGGACCGGACCTGTCCTCGCGTCGCTGGGTGTGGGAACAGTACGACACGCTGATCCAGGGCAATTCGCTGCAGATTCCGGGCGGGGATGCCGGCGTGGTGCGCGTGGAGGGACATCCGACCAAGGCGCTGGCCTTCTCCTCCGACGTGACGCCGCGCTACTGCGAAGCCGACCCCTATGAGGGCGGCAAGCAGGCGGTGGCCGAATGCTGGCGCAATTTGACCGCTACGGGCGCACTGCCGCTCGCTGCCACCGACAATCTCAATTTCGGCAATCCCGAACGGCCAGAGATCATGGGCCAGCTGGTCGGCGCGGTGAAGGGCATTGGCGACGCCTGCCGGGCGCTTGGTTTCCCGATCGTGTCCGGCAACGTCTCGCTCTACAACGAAACCAACGGCCAGGGCATCCTGCCGACACCGACCATCGGCGGCGTCGGCCTGATATCGGACTGGTCGAAGATGGCGCGGATCGGCTTTGCGGCGGAAGGCCAGATGATCCTGCTGGTCGGCGCACCGGCTTCCTGGGGAACGCATCTTGGCCAGTCGGTTTATTTCAGGGATATCCACGGTCGCAGCGATGGCCCGCCGCCGCCGGTCGATCTCGAGCACGAGAAGCGCGTCGGCGACCATGTACGCTCGTTGATCGCGTCCGGCATCGTCACGGCGGCGCATGACGTCTCCGACGGCGGCATCGCGGTGGCGCTGGCCGAAATGGCGATGGCGTCGGGCATCGGCGCGACCGTTCCCGGACTGGTCGGTACCCATCCGATCCCGGTCTGGTTCGGCGAAGACCAGGGCCGCTATCTCCTGACGCTGTCGATCGATCCGCATGGCGATGAATGGGACGCTATCCGCAAGCAGCAGGGCGAACTGGGCATCTTCGCGCCGTGGATCGGCTCGACGGGGGGCAACGCGCTGAAACTCGGCGATGCCAGGGCAATCCCGGTCAGCGATCTGACCGCCGCTCATGAAGGCTGGTTCCCGCGTTTCATGGATCAGGCCAGTTGACGAGAGCATGATCCCGAAAAGTGGAAACCGGTTTTCGGAAAAGATCCTGCTCAATCATAAGAAACTGGCCGTACGGGCGCTGCTTGCAGTCGTCTTCTGGCCGGCGCTGTTCTTCTTCTGGTGCCTCGGGCCGTTCGTCTTCTTCCTGCTGTCGACGACATCGAGTGAGGTTTGTCCCAGGCTGGAAACACGCGCCGAATTTCTCGCCGCGGCCAACGATACGCTTCCGATGCTGGTCCTGCAGAACCTCATCTATGCGGTTCCGATCGTCTGCCTGGTGCTTTGGGACCGGCTCCTGCCGGAGCCAACGCGAGCCAGGCACATTATCACCTGCGTCAAGCTTTTCGCCGTCTCGGCCGTCTTGGGGGCCTTGTGGGAGTATGGCTCTTCGCTCATCTGCGATGGCTACGGCCAGCCGTTCTTCTCGCCTGCCTGGCAAATGACGAGCTATCTGCCGATCGCCAACCTGGCGGTCAACCTTCCCCTCTATGTGCTGGTTTTCAGCCTGGGCCGCGCCTTCTCGATGCGCGAGGATGAGCCGGCGCAGGGGCCGGGTGAAACCCTCTCCTGAACACCAACAGAACGGACACCGGACGGAACCGCTTCAATCCGGATTGGAAAGGCTTTAGGCTTGTCCGACTCTCATCGCATGAGCCGCCGCGCCGCCGCCCTCCCGAAACAGGAATTTCTGCAATGGCAATGGACGCCCACGACATCGAAAAACTGATCAAGGACGGCATACCGGATGCCCGCGTGACGATCCGCGACCTCGCCGGCGACGGCGACCATTACGCGGCCGAAGTCGTGGCCGAGAGCTTTCGGGGAAAAAGCCGCGTCCAGCAGCACCAGATGGTCTATGACGCACTGAAGGGCAATATGGGCGGCGTGCTGCATGCGCTGGCGCTGCAGACCAGCGTTCCCGACTGAGGCATTCCCACCCGACACGCTTGGCCCAAAACGGCCCATTCTTTGCGCCATTCGGGTGATGGCATGGCTAAAGTCTTGTTTCGGGCAACCTATGGGTTTATTTGAAAGACATGCTTCGAGCCTGACTCCCACGGGCATGAAAGGATATTCCATGAGCGGTATCAACGACTACATCGACAATGAAGTGAAGGGCAACGACGTCGTGCTTTTCATGAAGGGTACGCCCGGCTTTCCGCAATGCGGATTTTCCGGCCAGGTCGTGCAGATCCTCGACTATATCGGCGCCGACTACAAAGGCGTGAACGTCTTGGACTCGGCCGAGCTGCGCCAGGGCATCAAGGACTACTCCAACTGGCCGACGATCCCGCAGCTCTACGTCAAGGGCGAATTCGTCGGCGGCTGCGACATCATCCGCGAAATGTTCCAGGCCGGCGAATTGCAGACCTTCCTGGTCGAGAAGGGCGTGAGCGTCAAAGGCGCCGCCTGACTTCAGTATCGGGCATGTCGATATCGACATGCCCCGGCCACCGGGGCGGCCCCACCTCGGCAATTTTTTACATCCCGGATCCCGGGACCAGGACGAGCCAATGCGCCGGCCCGCCGGCGCGTTTTCGTTTGAGAGATCGGACTTGCCGTGGACCAGCAGAAATCAGCGCCGCAAGGGGCAAGCACCTTGCCCGGGGCAAGCACCTTGCCCGGGGCAAGCACCTTGCCCATTCCGCGCTGGGAGTTCATCGCGCTCTGCGCCGCGCTGATGGCGCTCAATTCGCTGGCCATCGACATCATGCTGCCGGCGCTGCAGCAGATCGGCGCCTCGCTCGGCGTCGAGAATGAAAACCACCGGCAATATGTGATCACCGCCTACATACTGGGTTTCGGCGGCGGCCAACTGTTCTTCGGTCCGATCTCGGACCGGTTCGGACGCCGTTCGCCGCTCGTCGCCGGCCTGATCATCTATGTGGCGGCGGCCGCAGCGGCCGCCATCGCGCCGAGCTTTGAAACACTTTTGATATGCCGCGCCGTGCAAGGCATCGGCGCGGCCGCCACGCGCGTCATCGCGGTCTCGATCGTGCGCGATACATTCGATGGCCGGCGTATGGCCGAAGTCATGTCGCTGATCTTCATGGTGTTCATGGCCATCCCGGTCGTGGCACCAGGCATCGGCCAGTTCATCATGCTGTTCGCTACCTGGCATTGGATCTTCGTCACCATGGCCGTCGGCGCCCTGGTCGTGTCGGCATGGTCGCTGCTGCGCCTGCCCGAGACGCTGCATCCCGAATACCGCCGGCAACTGACGGTCTCCTCCATTGTCGGCGGCTTCCGCATCGTGCTCACCAACCGCATCGCGCTCTGCTATGCCTTCGCCAGCACGTTCATCTTCGGCGCCATGTTCGGCTTCATCGCCTCGGCGCAGCAGATCTATGTCAACGTCTTCGACGTCGGCGAGATGTTCCCCGTCATCTTCGCCGGTGTCGCGGGCGTGCTCGCCTTCTCCAATTATCTCAACTCGCGCCTCGTCGGCCGCGTCGGCATGCGCCGCCTGTCGCAAAGCGCGCTGCTGCTGTTTCTGGTGATCAGCCTGGCCTGGCTGGTGGTTTCACTCGAAACGAAGATGCCGCTCTGGCTGTTCATCACCTTCTTTGCCGGCGCCATGCTACCGTTTGGCTGCCTCGGCGCCAATTTCAACGCATTGGCCATGGAGCCGCTTGGCCAATTGGCCGGCACGGCGTCGTCCATCCTGGGTTTCATGCAGACTTTTCTCGGCGGCATCCTCGGCACGCTGATCGGCCAGGCTTTCAACGGCACGGTGACGCCGCTGGCCGCCGGATTCTGCAGCGTCTCGGTTGCCGCGCTGCTGATGATCCTGATTGCCGAGCGCGGCAAGATGTTCCAGCCGCAGAACGCACCCGTTTCAGGGCACGTCACCGATCTGCACTGAGACAACACACGCCTTGAGTTTTGTTTGGCTTAAAGCCAAGCCGGGGCCAAGCGACGTGCGTCAGGATGTATCTTCGAGCGAGCCGTGAAGCGAGGAGAAAGCATTCGCCCCGCGATCGCCCCGCCCATGCCATCTGAAAAGGGCAACGGTAGAGCGTCGTCGAGTGCCTTGATGATGGATGCCACGAAGGCACGGCCGAGCTGGGAATCGGTTCCCAAGTCGGAATAGGTGGCACGAGGCTTGCCGATCAGCGTGCCGTTGCGGCGAAGCGAGAACCGCAGTGTCAAGGACATGCCCGCGGTTCCTGGCGGCGGCTGCCAGCACGCATAGATGGCGTCCGACATCTCCTTGATGGTGTCGATGGGATCGGTGCTACGGCAGAGGCGCTCTTGCGGGAGCGCCTCGTTGCAATTCGCAAACAAGGTAAGTGCCGCAAAAACCGCGAACCGACGTTTCATTCGAGAGCCTCCGCCAGAACGCAAGGTTCGACCGTACAACCCAACAGTTCAAGCCCCAGGAATTGATCCTATTCCGCCCACAGCTCGCGGCGCAGTTCCTGCCAGCTGTCCTTGTCCGGCGCGACAAGCAGGCCGCCGTCGACATGCGAGGGCAGATAGGCGCTGCCGTCGACACGCGCGGCATGGCCGCCGGCTTCCTGATGGATCAGCACGCCCGGCAGATGATCCCAGGGCATCAGCTTGTTGTAGACGACAAAATGCGCATGCCCGCTGGCCAGCAGGCGATATTCGTGCGCGGCGCAGCGATAGGCGAACTGCGACAGTGCCTTGGTCTGGTTGCGCGCAAGGCGGGAGCGCTCCGGCTCGTCGAGATATTGCCAGGAGACCGCGCCGGTCATTTGCGAGATCGGAACGGGTGCCGCCACATGCACTTTCTCCAGGCTGCCATGGGCATGCCTGATATGGCTGCCGGCACCCCTGGCGGCGATCAGCCAATCCTTGCCGACAGGATCATGGATGATGCCCGCGACCGTCTCGCCCCTGACCACGACCGCCAGCATGACGCCGAACAGCGGTACGCCGGATGCGAAATTGAAGGTGCCGTCCACCGGATCGATGGTGAATGCCAGTTCGGCGTCGCCCAAGCCGTCGAGCAGCGCCGGATTGTCGGAGCAGGCCTCCTCGCCCACCACCATGGCCGAGGGATAGCGCTCGCGCAGCCTGGCGGTGATCAGCCGCTCGGCGTTGACATCGGCCTCCGTCACCAGGTCTGCGGCGGAAGTCTTCTGCCTGATATCGCCATCGCTCAATCGGCGAAAGCGCGGCATGATTTCGGCTTGGGCTGCCTCGGCCAGAATGCCGGCCAGCCAGTCGATCGCGGTATCGTCAAATGTCATCGGGAATATCTTGCCTGGTCGCGAGGGTTTCATTGAGGGCGGCGAAATCGAACAGCTTTCGGTCGAGCAAATGCGACGGCCTGGTGTTGGACAGAGCACGGATCATCGTGTCCTTGCGGCCAGGCATGCGCTTTTCGATGTCTTCGAGCATCGCCTTCATGGCGTTGCGCTGCAGCCCTTCCTGGCTGCCGCAGAGGTCGCAGGGAATGATCGGGAACCGCATCGCGGCGGCGAATTTCTCCAGATCGACCTCGGCGCAGTAGCTGAGCGGCCGCAACACCATGACGTCGCCGTCGTCGTTGAGCAGTTTTGGCGGCATGGCGGCAAGCCGGGCGCCATGGAACAGGTTCATGAAGAAGGTTTCGAGAATATCCTCGCGATGATGGCCGAGGACCAGGGCCGAACAGCCCTCCTCGCGCGCGATCCGGTAGAGATGGCCGCGCCGCAGCCGCGAGCAGAGCGAGCAATAGGTGCTGCCTTCGGGGAGCTTGTCGGTGACTACCGAATAGGTGTCCCGGTATTCGATCCGGTGGGCTATGCCGTTGGCGTCGAGATAGTCGGGCAGGATGTGCTTGGGGAAATTCGGCTGGCCCTGGTCGAGATTGCAGGCCAGCAACTCGACCGGCAGCAGCCCGCGCCATTTCATGTCCAGCAGCAAGGCTAGCAGACCGTAGGAATCCTTGCCACCAGATAGCGCCACCAGCCAGCGCTCGCCGGGCTTCACCATCGAGAAGTCCTCGATCGCCTGGCGGGTCTGCCGCAGCAGCCGCTTGCGCAATTTGTTGAACTCGACCGAGGACGGCACCTCGGCGAACAGCGGGTGAGAGCCGCCTTCGGCGGCCGGTTCAAGTGTTTCGATGTCTGGCTGCATGTTCATGGCGCGACGGCCCCGGATGTGACTTCCGCCGGCTTAGCGCATTGGCCGGAAAATCGAAATTGATTTCAGCGACACACCGCAAAGCGGATGCCCGAAACAAAAAGGCCGCCTCGATGGGCGGCCTTTCCGGTATCGCAGAAAAGCGTTCGCTTAGCGCGAATAGAATTCGACGACCAGGTTCGGTTCCATCTGCACGGCGAACGGAACGTCGGCGAGGCCGGGGATGCGCGAGAAGGTCGCGACCATCTTGTTGTGATCGGCATCGATGTAGTCCGGCACGTCGCGCTCGGCGAGGCCGACCGACTCGAGGACGATGACCAGCTGCTTCGACTTTTCGCGCACTTCGACGACATCGCCCGGCTTGCAGCGGTACGAGCCGATGTTGACGCGCTTGCCGTTGACGTTGACGTGGCCGTGGTTGACGAACTGGCGGGCGGCGAAGATGGTCGGTACGAACTTGGCGCGGTAGACGACCGCGTCGAGACGCGATTCGAGCAGGCCGATCAGGTTCTCCGAGGTGTCGCCCTTGCGGCGGTCGGCCTCTTCATAGACCTTGCGGAACTGCTTTTCCGAAACGTCGCCATAGTGACCCTTCAGCTTCTGCTTGGCGCGCAGCTGCAGGCCGAAGTCGGAAAGCTTGCCCTTGCGGCGCTGGCCATGCTGGCCGGGGCCGTATTCACGCTTGTTGACCGGGGACTTCGGGCGGCCCCAGATATTTTCGCCGAGACGGCGGTCGATCTTGTATTTCGCGGATTCGCGCTTGCTCATCGCATTCCCTTTTCAAAACAACACACCCGGCACCTCATGGTCCGGGTGAAGGAAACGCGCCCTCCTCTGGCCTCCGTTTTCGAGACCTGACAGGGTTTTCCCACGCAACGCGGCGGAAAACCCACGGGACACGTCAGTTCAAACAAGATCGGAAACGACTGTCGTGACAGATCTTGCGTATACAAAACAAACACCGGACATCGCTGCCCAGCGTTGGCGGCTGGTTAAACCGAGATTTAACCGGTGTCAAGCTTGTGAGTGGCGCGGCGTGGCGCAACCGTATAGCGTTTAGGGCGTTGATGCGATGCCGGATGTGGCGGGAGGTTTGCGCCAGCGGCACCAAGAAGGGACTGGAGCTAGAGGAGCCCAATTGCATGAAGAAGTTCTTCCTTACCCTGGCAGGCGCCGCGGTGCTTGCAGGATCGATGGCGGTGGCCCCGGAGCCGGCGATGGCGCGCCATTGGCATGGCCATAGACAGGTCTGCCGCGTCATCGTCAAAAAGAGAGTGGTGTGGCGGCATGGTCATCGCAGGGTGATCGTCGAGAGAGTACGGCGCTGCCGCTGGTAGGCATTTCAACGCGACAATCCCAAGGCCAGCGAACCGTCGCTGGCCTTTTTTCATTCCAAGGTAGTCTGGCTCGAAGCGCTCGATCCTAGGATTTTTTCGCCGGTAGTCCCTTACGCTTCGTCTCGGCGAATTCCTCGAGCTGCTTTTCGCTCATCGATTCATACATGCCCTTGGAAGCGCCTTTGAGTTCGCTTTTCTTGGTCTCGCCGCGTTTGGCGGAGAGTGCGGCGCCGGCGGCCTTCTGCTGGGCTTTCGAGGTGGCTGGCATGGCGGGTTCTCCTTTGCTGTCAAGAGAAACGCCGCGTTTCGGCGGCGGTTCCAGCGCCTGTGGCCCGTTCCGGTCCACCCGGCGCCAGCCGGTGGCCGGCCAGGCGATTTTCGTTGGCAGCCTTCCCGTGTCCGGAACCCCAGTGTAGGACGGCTCAATGAAATCCCTGACAGATCCCTCACAGGCTCTCTCCACTGGCCTGGCGAAAATCCGCACCGAATTACACGTGCCGGATGGATTTCCGGCTGATGTAGTGGCCGCGGCCGAGGCGGCGGCCAAACGTGTGCCCGACCAGCATGCCGATCGAAGGGCGATGCCCTTCGTCACGCTCGATCCGGCTGCCTCCACCGACCTCGATCAAGCGTTCTCCATCGAGGCGAGCGGCGGTGACCTTCTGCTGCACTATGCCATTGCCGACGTGGCCTGGTTCGTCGATGACGGCGACACGGTGGATCTCGAGGCCTGGACGCGGGGCGAGACACTCTACATGCCGGACGGCAAGGCCGGGCTCTACCCGCCGGTGATTGCCGAGGGTGCGGCAAGCCTGTTGCCGGACGGACCCCGTCCAGCTGTTATCTTCACGGTCCGGGTTGCGCAGGACGGCGCGACGAAATTGGACGGCGCGGAGCGGGCAATCATTCAAAGCCGCGCCAAGCTCGCCTATGACAGCGTGAAGGCTTCCGACGTTCCGGCCGGCTTCGCCGAAATGGCGCTGCGCATGGCAATGAACGAACAGCGCCGTGGGGCTTCCCGCGTCGATCCACCCGAGCAGGAGGTGGAGAGGCTTGCCGATGGCACATACCGGCTTTCGTTCAGACCGCTGCTGCAATCCGAGCAGGACAACGCAGCACTTTCGCTGGCCGCCAACATGGCGATTGCCGATGCCATGTTGGCGCACCACACCGGCTTGTTTCGGGTGATGTCGGGGCCGGATGCCTTCAAGGTTCAAAGACTGCGCAACGCGGCACAGGCTCTCGGACTGTCCTGGCCGGCCTCCACCGGGTTGCGAGACTATCAGCGAACCCTCGACCCTACCGATCCGCGACAGGCGGCGCTGATGCTGGAAATCCGCCATGCAAGCCCCGGCGCGTCCTATCAGCCCTATCAGGACGGCGTTGTCCCCTGGCATGAGGCGATGGCCGCGACCTATGCCCATGCAACGGCGCCACTCAGGCGACTTGCCGATCGCTATGTCGTGCGCTGCGCGCTGGCTATCGCCAACGGCCAGCCCGTGCCCCAGGCTGTCACCGACGCGTTCGCCAGGTTGCCGAAGGCGATGGGACGTGCCGATAGCCGCGCTTCGCAGATCAACCACGCGGCCATCGACCTTGCGGAGGCGATAATGCTGGAAGGCCGCGAGGGTGAGACATTCAAAGCCGTCGTCACCGACTTCGTCGACCATGGCGTGCGCGTTCAACTTGCCGACATGCCTGTGGTCGCCACCGTGAAGGCCTCCGGCCCCAGACAGGGCGACGGTCTGATGCTAATGCTGGTCCTGGCCGATCCTGATCAACGCAGGATCGTTTTCGAACCTGTTTGAGTGGCGGGCAGCTCCGCCACTGTCTAAGTGCACGGTCAGCCCAAAACCCTGCATAAGGCGGCTGACGGCGAAATCCGCCTTGCCCGAGGTGAAGACCGCGATGTCGGGCTCGCCCTGCGGCAGCGCCCCATCGATGGGCGGCAGCAGCGAAAGGGCACGCCGTGCGATCGCCTCGGCCGGATCGATCCAGTCGACCGGCCACGGCGCGGTCTTGCGCATGCGATTGACCAGAAAGGGATAGTGCGTGCAGGCCAGCACGACGATATCGGTGCGCATACCGTCACGCTCGATGAAGCATGGAGCGATCTCGGCGCGTACGGCCTCCTCGTCGACGAAGCCCTCGCGCATGTAGGCTTCGGACAGGCCCGCCAGCCTGTCGCTGCCGACCAGGCGGACATGGCATTTCTGCGCCCATTTGCTGATCAGGTCGCGCGTGTATTGCCGCTTCACCGTGCCCGGCGTCGCCAGCACCGAGACCAGCCCCGAGCGCGTGCGCTCGGCCGCCGGCTTGACCGCAGGTACCGTGCCGACAAAGGGATGGCCGGGAAAGGTCTCGCGCAAAGCGTCGATTACCAGCGTCGAGGCGGTATTGCAGGCAATGACCGAAATGGCCGGCTTGAACCGGTCGAGCAGTCTGGCGAACAGCTCCAGTATATGGATGCGCAGCGCCGGCTCTTCCCAGGCGCCAAAAGGAAAAGCGGCGTCGTCGGCGACATAGATGAAGCGACGGTCTGGCATCAGGACACGCGCCTCGCGCAACACGGTGAGCCCGCCGACGCCGGAATCGAACATCAGGATCGGCTGCTCAGTCATTGTCGGTTCCCTTGCCGCCGAGCGGCGGCGTGTCCGCATCGTCGCCGTTAGCGTCCGTCACCCGGCCAGCAGCCTCCGCTTTGCGCGCGCGCGCGGCGGCCGCGGGCAAACGCCGCGGGTCATCGCCCGGTGACCCATCGCCGCGCGGCATCGCGGGTGAAAACCGGTCGAGCGACGAGATGATGCCGCGCAACACCTTGAGCTCCGGTTCGGCGAAGCCGGCGCGCGTCAGCACGGCGCGCAGATTGTCGACCATTTTCGGCTTCTTCGGCGCCGGCCGGAAATAGCCGCGCGCTTCCAACGCGCCTTCCAGATAGGCGAACAGGCCGTGCAATTCTTCCTTGCTTGCCGGCTTCATCTCCGGCCCCGAAAAATTGGTTCTGGTCTCGTCCTCCAGGCCCGACTTCATCCACTCATAGGACATTAGCAAGGCCGCCTGGGCGATGTTGAGCGAGGAGAAATCGGGATCGACCGGGAAAGTGACGATCTCGTCGGCAAGGCCAACCTCGTCATTGTAGAGACCGAAGCGCTCACGACCGAACAGGATACCGGTGCGTTGCCCCATTCCGTGACGGGCACGCAGCATCCTGCCCGCTTCCACCGGGCCGCGCACGGATTTGAAGCCGTCGCGCTGCCTGGCGGTGGTGGCGAAGACGAAGTTCAGGTCGGCGAGCGCCGAGGCCAGATCCTCGTAAACGGTGACGGCATCGATGACATGGTCGGCACGGCTGGCGGCGGCGCGCGCCTTCTCGCTCGGCCAGCCGTCGCGCGGGTTGACCAGGCGCAGCTCCGACAGTCCGAAATTGGCCATGGCGCGGGCGACCATGCCGATGTTTTCGCCGAGCTGCGGCTCGACCAGAATGATCGCCGGGCCGGCGGCTGCGGTGTTAGCGGGGTCTTTGGTGATAGGCATGACTGTCAATGAACTGCTGTTTGCGGCATTTCAGCGTCCCCTGCCATATTCGGCCGTGAAAATGAAGCATTCGCAAATGAAGGCGGCCATGCCTCACATTCGTGACAGATCGCCGTTTGCGTGGCCAAAAGCGCTTTGATATAGGGGCGGCATCCCCCGGCCGACGCCACGCGGGCAAGGCCGTCCCATTCCCAGCAACGAGGCATTCTTTCCATGGCGAAGATCAAGGTGGCGAACCCGGTCGTCGAACTCGACGGCGACGAGATGACCCGCATCATCTGGCAGTTCATCAAGGACAAGCTGATCCACCCTTATCTCGACCTCAAGCTCGAATATTACGACCTCGGCATCGAGCATCGTGACGCCACCAACGACCAGGTGACCATCGATTCGGCCAACGCCATCAAGAAATACGGCGTCGGCGTGAAATGCGCGACCATCACCCCCGACGAGCAGCGCGTCGAGGAATTCAAGCTGAAGAAGATGTGGAAATCGCCCAACGGCACCATCCGCAACATTTTGGGCGGCACCATCTTCCGCGAGCCGATCATCATGAAGAACGTGCCGCGCCTGGTGCCCGGCTGGACCAAGCCGATCATCGTCGGCCGTCACGCTTTCGGCGACCAGTACCGCGCCACCGATTTCCGCTTCCCCGGCAAGGGCAAGCTGACAATCAAGTTCGTCGGCGAGGACGGCCAGGTGATCGAGCATGACGTATACGACGCGCCCGGCGCCGGTGTCGCCATGGCCATGTACAATCTCGACGAGTCGATCCGCGAATTCGCCCGGGCGTCGCTGAACTACGGCCTGCTGCGCAACTATCCGGTCTACCTGTCGACCAAGAATACCATCCTCAAGGCCTATGACGGCCGCTTCAAGGATATTTTCCAGGAGGTCTACGAGGCGGAATTCGAGTCCGAGTTCAAGTCGAAGAAGCTGTGGTACGAACACCGCCTGATCGACGACATGGTGGCGTCGAGCCTGAAATGGTCCGGCGGCTATGTCTGGGCCTGCAAGAACTATGACGGCGACGTGCAGTCCGACACGGTTGCGCAGGGTTTTGGGTCGCTCGGCCTGATGACCTCGGTGCTGATGACGCCGGATGGCAATACCGTCGAAGCCGAAGCCGCGCACGGCACCGTCACCCGCCACTATCGCCAGCATCAGAAGGGCGAGGAAACCTCGACCAATTCGATCGCCTCGATCTTCGCCTGGACGCGTGGCCTAGCGCACCGCGCCAAGCTCGACGACAACGCGGAACTGAAGCGCTTCGCCGAGACTCTGGAAAGGGTCTGCATCCAGACCGTCGAGAGCGGCTTCATGACCAAGGACCTGTCGCTCTTGATCGGCCCCGACCAGCCCTGGCTCTCGACCACCGGCTTCCTCGACAAGATCGACGAGAATTTGCAGAAGGCGATGGCGTAAGTACCCGTAGTTCCAAATGCGAAGGCTCCGAAAGGAGCCTTCGCATTTTAGGGCCGGCGAAAGCGAAGGGCCGACAGCATGACCAAGCCAATCCTCTACGGCGCGGATTACAGTGTGTATGTGCGCATCGCGCGGATGGCGCTGGAGGAAAAAGGCATCGACTACGAGCTGGTGCCGCTCGACATCTTCGCCTCCGAGGGCATTCCCGCTTGGTACCTCGAACACCACCCGTTCGGCCGCATCCCGGCTTTCGAGCATGACGGCTTTCGCCTGTTCGAGACTAGCGCGATCGCGCGCTATGTCGACGAGGCGTTCGACGGTCCGGCGCTGCAGCCGACGGACCCGCGCAGTCGTGCGCGGATGAACCAGATCATCGGCATGCTCGATGCTTATGGATACCGGTCGATGGTCTGGGACGTCGCGGTCGAGCGGCTAGAGAAGGCGGAGCCCGACGAGAGCTTGATCGCCTCTGGCCTGCGGCAAGCCGAAACGGTGCTCAAGGTGCTGACGTCGCTGAAGGCACAAGGGCCTTGGCTGCTTGGCGACCAGCTGACCTTGGCCGACCTGCATGCGGCGGCGATGATTGGCTATTTCGTCAAGGTCAGCGAGGGGCGCGAGCTTCTCGCCCAGTTCGCCGCTATAAGCGACTGGTATGAGCGCATCGCCGCTCGTTCGAGCTTCGCGCATACCGCGAAGGCCGGTTGATCCGGCGACAGCCGCAATCGTCGTCCCGCCCTAGAAGCAGGCCGATCGCTTGCGGACCCGTCGACGCCAGCGCTGCCCCTCATCGCCCTGCCGGGCACTTCTCCCCGTATAGTGACGGGGAGAAGGACGATGTCATCGATGGTTTCGCCAAATCGCCAGCGTTGCAGAAGCCAGCGTTGCAGAAGAAAGTGCCGAGTGCGCCATAGTGTCCAGCGGATAGATGGGTAACAGAATGAACCGGATACATAGGTAACAGTTTTCTCCCCCTAAGATGCGGTTGC